>CAMYYQ010000115.1 GCA_947303535.1 uncultured Ruminococcus sp. | reverse complement strand
TCCGAAAACTCTTGTTATCTGGGGGACGTCAAGTCCTATGCGGCTTATCTCCTCAGCCCTTGCGAATACCTTTACGGTCTCGTCGTAGCAGAAGAGCTTAGCCTTGCTCATTACAAGTATCTTGTCCGCAAATGAGGCGATATCCTCCATGCTGTGGGATACTATGAGTATTGTGTTCTTTGTGCGCTCATGATAGCGCTTTATGTGCTCCAGTATCTTGTCCCTGCCCGCAGGATCAAGGCCTGCTGTGGGCTCGTCAAGAATGAGCACCCTGGGCTCCATGGCCATAACGCCCGCGATCGCCACGCGGCGCTTCTGGCCGCCCGAGAGCTCAAAGGGAGAGCGCTCCAGCAGCTCCTCCGAAAGGCCTATATCACGGGCTGTCTCATGGACGCGGCGCTTTATCTCCGCCTCGTCGAGCCCCATATTCTTAGGGCCGAAGGCAATGTCCTTGTAGACCGTCTCCTCGAATATCTGGTACTCGGGGTACTGGAAAACAAGTCCCACCTTGAAGCGGACGTCCCTTATCCTGTTCTTGTCTGCCCATATATCCTTTCCGTCAAGAAGCACCTTTCCCGATGTGGGCTTCAGAAGCCCGTTGAAGTGCTGTATGAGGGTGGATTTGCCCGAGCCCGTAAGACCCATGACTCCTACCATCTCGCCCTCTTCTATTTTAAGGCTCACATGGTCCACAGCGGTCTTCTCAAAGGGAGTACCCATGCTGTAGGTGTATGTGAGCTCCTGTGTTTCAAGGATAGCCAATTCTATTCTCCTTTTCTTTCTTGCAAATACACTGGCATTCTTTTATATTTATCCATGTGATTTGTTAAGAGTTATTTCTTTATATTCTTTTTCAATATAATCATACTTTCGACAAATTTCATCTAAAATCTTTCTAATTTCACTTATATCATCATTCATTTTCCTTTCAGTTTCTTCTTGTTCCTTTACACCTGCAATAATCTTTTTAAAAAAGCTATTTGGTAATTGGTATACAAGGATAGCAAAAAGCGTATAAATAATTATCCAGCCTCCAATCAATCCAAAAAATTCGCCTAAATATAACGCAAGATCATCTTTAACTGACTTGCTAAAAAAAAGCAATAACATGAAAAAAACAATAAAAACAAACCCACATTTTATTCTATTATTCATGGCTTTTCGCCATTTAACAGGAGATTCTTTCAAGTTATTTTTTCTTTTTTCAAGTTCTATTTCATTATTATTAATTAGATGTGCCATAATAAACATATTATAAAATCGATGTTTGCCTTCTGATGTTTCATTTATTTTAAGTTTAATTATACCTTTCTTAGTATCTTCCAACACTTTCCACATATTCTCACAGAATTTTCTACACTCTATTTTATAATGCTCTGCTTGTTCTAAAAGATGAATGTGCTTTTCAAGCTTCCTTTCATCTATACAACCGCTTTCTGGGGTCCAAAAATCCTTATCATTTTCGCACTCTTTAATTTGCTCGATTATTTCTTCTCTTCTTCTATTGTATTCTCTTTGCTCTCGTTCTCTTTTCAGCCTGTCCTGTTCTTCATTATAAGCAGCATCATACATTTTTCTTAAATCTTGAACCTCTTTATCAAAAGGATACTCTAATTCAAGACGCTCTAACATTATTTCGGCATTTTTGAAATTACCGTTCTGAATGTGTGTATGTGCCGCTTTACAAAAACGTTTTTTGCTATCTAAATCAACAGATAAATGTTGCTGAATATCAACATCTATGCCGCAAAATTGACAGGTATATATATACTCGCCTCTTGGAGACTTATCAAGTTTTCCACCACAATTGGGACATTTCAGATTATTCACTTAACTCCCCACCTTTTTAAATCAGTCTGCAAAAAGCTTCTGAATCGCTGCCACACACTCTCCCTCCGAGATTATCTCAGGGGAAATGTCGCAGCCCGCCTTTCTCAGCTCCCACGCCAGCTCCGTCACCTGTGGTACGTCAAGGCCTATGGCCTTCAGCTTTTCCACCTGTGAGAAAACCTTCGCGGGAACGTCGTCAAGGACTACCATGCCCTTGTCCATGACCACCACGCGGTCGCAGTCCGCAGCCTCGTCCATATAATGGGTGATGAGGACTATGGTTATGCCCTGCTCGCGGTTCATGCGGTGTATCGTCGCAAGGACTTCCTTGCGTCCCTGTGGGTCAAGCATTGCAGTGGGCTCGTCAAGGATTATGCACTTGGGCTCCATGGCGATTATGCCTGCTATGGCCACTCGCTGCTTCTGTCCGCCCGAGAGCTGACTGGGCGAATGCAGCCTGTACTCGTACATTCCCACGGCTTTCAGGCTCTCGTCCACACGCCTGCGCATCTCCTCATAGGGAACGCCCAGGTTTTCCAGAGCAAAGGCCACGTCCTCCTCCACTATGGAGGAAACGATCTGGTTGTCGGGGTTCTGGAACACCATTCCCGCCCGCTGACGCAGGTCGAACAGTTTTTCCTCGTCCTTTGTGTCTATGCCGTCCACCGTCACCGTTCCCTCGGTGGGGAGCAGTATGGCGTTTATATGCTTTGCAAGGGTGGATTTTCCGCAGCCGTTGTGCCCAAGCACTGCCACGAACTCCCCTTTTTTTATATCAAGGTCTATTCCCTTGAGCACCTCAACGGGCTTCTTTTCCTCGTCGTCGGACTCATATGAGAAGTGCAGACCCCTTATTTCGATTATATTTTCCATATTTATCCCTGTTTTCACTTAATATCTATTGTCGAGCACATCATAAGCGCTTCTTCGAGCGTTCCTCCGATGACCTCTGCCGAATAATAGCTGTTGTCATCAACGAATAGCTCTATATCAAAGCACCGGTATCCGTCCCGACCTTTGCCGTCCTTCAGAAAATAGACATCATGTCCGTTTATCTGCCTGTAATACACCTCGGAATTGTCGGAAAGCAGGATTTCCTTTGCAAGCCCGGCATTCTCAAAGCTGATTTCGTTATCATCGGTGCGCAGAGCGCTCGTCAGCGACAGTGCCGACTTAAACATAGAAAGGCGGCTGCCGTCGTAATCTATGCCAAGATCGGCAAAGGAGTCCTTGACGACCTCCTCGGTCAGCTCCGGGAAGCTGAAATCATTGAAAAAACCGCTGCGAGCTTCCATTTTATCAACGATATATGCCGTTCTGAAGCCGTCCTCCTCCGTGTAATACGCCTTGACGTAGGATAATCCGAAATCCGATTCCGTAAGATCGGGCGGTATGCGCATACTTACGTCCTCGTATGATATTTCCTGCCAGTCGTCGGGGATTTCCCCGCATTCGGGAAAGGGCTGTGACGTTATATCAATGCCTTCCTCTGCTTTGAGCTTCATGTCTTCTCTGTGTTCCGCGTCCCATTCATCCATTTCCCACTCGGTGGTATCGGCTTCGCTGACCGTTTCCGTAGTCGGAGTGCTTTCGGGAGCAGACGTACTGTTTTCTTTTTTGCCGCAGGATACAGCGGCAGATGCCATTGCAGCGGCTGCTGTGATAACTGCAATAAATGCTTTTTTCATTTTTTATCCTTTATTTCTTGTAATTCTCGATCTCCTCGGGAGTAGAAACGACGGGCTTTCCGTCCTTGTCAACAAGTACGCATAGACCTCCCGCGTAACCGTCCTTGCGGTACAGGTAGTTTACTCCCGTTTTTTCGTCAACCCATATTTCGGATTCTACCAGCTTGCCCTGTGAATAAATCTTGATAAATCTTTCGTTTTTTGCCATGATGATTTCTCCTTTGATTGCTTTGATGATTAGTTGATATAGTTGTGCATTTATATGCAAGCCGTGCAGCAGCCCGGCTTATGGCTGTTTGTATAGTGAGTTTACCTCACGCTGAACAATTGATACATCAAAATTGACATTTTATACCAGCTATATATAACTTAAAATAAACCTTTTGCTTGACCGTCATTTTTGACATATACAGCATAGATTTGAGGCGTTATGATTTCTTTCCCCCAAAAATTCTGTGTTTTTGCACCTTTACTTACGCCCCAAATAGTGACAATATCATTATTAAGGATATTTGATTCTAATCTGTTACTTTCAACTTCAAAAGCAACAGTATCATCATAACCAAAATCCGTTTTTGTAACATTCATTTTATAAACACCTGAATTTCCTATTTCAGTAATTCGCCCCGTAAACTTAACTTTTTGTCCTTTAAAATAGTTTTTATCCCTTACAAACTCTTCATATGTTACTGCTCTGCAAGATGCTTTATAATCGGATTCATTATATCTGTTTGCTTCACTGATTATTCTCGAATTATCTGAAGCAGCAATATTGCTATTGAGAAATACACCTAAAATAATTCCGCCTACTACTATCGTTAATACTAACCATGTCGTAATTACAATAGAAAATAAACAGCCGCCTCCTGTTTGTTTCTTACGGCAATACGGGCATACACTTGCTCTGGGATCTATTCTCTGTCTGCAATATTTGCATAATTTGAATTGAAACTGCATGGGTTGCTGATTATTCATAATAAGCGCTCCTTTATTCAACTCTATAATATGTTTCCCTGCCAAAGACAGTCATTTATGGTCTGTTTGTATAGAACGAAGCAGTGTAGGCATCGCCCACTACAATGGGTCATTTGAATATTATAAGCAAGCGTCGCGCTGCCAGATCGCGGTGGAGCCGCAGGGAAGGGTCATTCCCGTGGACTTTACGGGAAGGCCTATCTCGTCGAAGCTTACCGTGCCGCCAAATCTGTCCGTCAGCACGCTTCCCAGTATATAGCCCATTACCGAGGGCGAAAGTCCTGTGGTATAGCTGTTTATCAAAAAGAACAGCGGATCATCGGAAAGGACTCCCGAACAGAGCTTCACCAGATCGTAAACGCAGTTTTCAAGCTTCCAGACCTCGCCTCCGGGGCCTCTGCCGTAGCTGGGAGGATCCATTATGACCGCGTCGTACTTGCGTCCGCGGCGTATCTCACGGGCGATGAACTTCTCGCAGTCGTCAACTATCCAGCGTATAGGCTTTTCCGTAAGTCCCGATGCAGCGGCGTTGTCACGGGCCCACTGTACCATGCCCTTTGAGGCGTCAACGTGACATACTGAGGCTCCCGCAGCAGCACAGGCCAGAGTAGCTCCGCCCGTGTACGCAAAGAGGTTCAGCACGTTTATCTCACGGCCTGCGCTCTTTATCTTGTCCGCCATGTAGTCCCAGTTCACGGCCTGCTCGGGGAAGAGCCCCGTATGCTTGAATCCTGTGGGACGGATATTGAAGGTCAGCTCGCGGTAGCTTATATTCCACGACTCGGGAAGTCTTTTGCGGAATTCCCACTTGCCGCCGCCCTGATTTGAGCGGTGATAGTGGCCGTCCGCATTCTTCCACAGGGG
>CAMYYQ010000114.1 GCA_947303535.1 uncultured Ruminococcus sp. | reverse complement strand
TCAGGATAGGTGAGGAATTTTATTTCCAGACGGATACTGAATTGAGGAAATACCGTCAGCTTATCACCAATAGCAATGCGGCACTCTGTATTGACAATATACAGATAGAGGGAGTGTGCAAGGAAAAAGGACATCCCACAGACAGCGTTGACTTCTGTGAAGTTTTCTGCAGTTGTTTCAGAGGCTCATACGATGCATATTCAAAGCTTGAAAACGAAAGGCTTTTTGTTTTTCGTCCAACTTACATACAACGTTGGATATACAAGGAAGGTGTTCCGTATATCGAACGGTTTGAATTATCTGACAGAAAATACAGCATTGATAAATACACAGGAATATAAGAAAACAGAGGAGATAGATTATGATAATTTTCCCTGCAATAGACATTAAGGACGGCAACTGCGTCCGCCTTTTCAAGGGTGACTTTTCCACAGTCGAAAAGGTTGCTTCCGACTATCTCGAAACTGCAAAAAGCTTTGAGGCAGCAGGAGCAGAGTGGATACACATGGTAGACCTTGACGGTGCAAAAGAGGGCAGACCTGTCAACACAAAGATATATACCGATGTTGCCGAGAAAACTAACTTAAAGGTCGAGCTTGGCGGCGGCATCAGGAGTATACAGACGATCAAGGAATACCTTGATATGGGTATCACAAGGGTGATACTCGGATCTGTAGCACTTAAAAACCCTAAGCTCGTCTGCGAAGCTGTTGAAAAATTCGGCAGTGAAAAGATAGTAGTTGGGATAGATGCAATGAATGAAATGGTTGCTACAGAGGGCTGGCTCGAAAGCTCCGATGTTCATTATATCGACCTTGCAAATAAGATGATAGAATCAGGCGTGAAGTACTTTATTTTCACGGATATTTCCAAGGACGGTACTCTCTCGGGAGTAAACCGCGAGCAGCTCAAAAAGCTTGCTGACGCTACAGAAGGCAGAGCAAATATCGTTGCAAGCGGCGGAGTCCATACAATGGACGACATCGTTGCCTGCAAGGAAATGGGACTTTACGGTACAATATGCGGAAAGTCCATATACAAGGGTACTTTAAATCTCAAAGAAGCAATTGAGTATTCAAATGAATGAAAAGGCTTTTAAAAAGCTTCATACAGCGGTAAATATCATTTCATTCGGTATGCTTACCGTGTATATCATGTATATGCTTGCAGTTTACGGGGATTTCACCGAACAGATAGGCATACATTACGGTGAGGACAACGAATTTGATGTTTACGCTTCAAAATGGCTGGCTTTCTTCCCGTTTATAGCGGGCTTCGGACTTGTGGGAATATTCACTTTAGCTCAGATAGCAGTCCAAAAGATAAAGCGTATCGGCAAGAAGTTAAGTGAAGAAGATGACAGGTTCATAAGGATAACTGTTATTGCAGCTCTTGATGCTATGAAGCTGTTCTGGGCAGTATTCTATGCCATATGGGCACACTGTGTGATACATCAGATCAGAATGTTCACATTCTGTATACCTATAAGGGAGTTTCAGACTCTGCCATTTGTGATAATAATTGGAGCTTTTCTGGCAGCTGACAGCAAAGTAAGGCTGAAAAAGTCTAAAAAGTATATAATCACTGCTGAGATATTATTAATTGCAGTGGTGATATTCGTAAAGATAATAAGAAACAATTTTTAAGGAAGTGAGAAAATGCTTGCAAAGAGAATAATCCCTTGCCTTGATGTAAGAAACGGCAAGGTCGTAAAGGGCGTTAATTTTGAGGGAGTACGTGACGTAGGCGATCCTGTTGAGTGTGCTGAAGAGTACAACAAGCAGGGCGCAGATGAGATAGTATTCTATGATATAACTGCTTCATTTGAGGGACGCGGAGTTTTCCTCGATGTAGTAAGAGATACAGCCAAAAAGGTTTTCGTACCGCTTACAGTCGGTGGTGGAATCAAGACCGTTGACGATATCCGTGAGGCGCTGAGAGCAGGTGCTGACAAGGTGTCTGTAAACTCTCAGGCTGTACAGAATCCGCAGCTCATCAAGGACGGCGCAGACATATTCGGAAGCCAGTGTATCTGCGTAGGTATCGACGCAAAGAAGATAGCCGATAATAAATGGACTGTCTACATTAACGGTGGACGCAAGGATATGGGTATCGACCTTATCGACTGGGTACACACTATCGAAAAGCTTGGTGCAGGTGAGATATGCCTCAACTCCATTGACGCAGACGGTACTAAGGAAGGCTTCGATATACCAATGCTCAAAGCTGTATGCGACAACTGCTCTATACCTGTTATCGCCAGTGGCGGAGCAGGCAAGATAAACGATTTCTACGAAGTTTTCGAGAAAACTGGAGCTACAGCAGCACTTGCGGCTTCTCTTTTCCACTTCAAGGAGCTTACTGTCGGCGAAGTCAAGGATTACTGCCGCGGCAAGGGCGTTATAGTAAGATAAGCTATGGAAAAGATATGGGAAGAAATGTATGCGGCGGCTAAGGCTGTACTTTCACCGCGTCGTATATCCGATTATGTTACAGCAGGAGATGTTTCGGCAGCTGTGCTGAGTAAATCAGGAAAGATATACACAGGCGTATGTATCGACACTTGTTCAACGCTTGGGATATGCGCTGAGAGAAACGCCATATTCAATATGATAACCAACGGCGAGAACGAGATCGAAAAGATACTTTGTATACCCCCGGTTGAGGGCAAGGGAGCTCCCTGCGGCGCTTGCCGTGAGCTTATGGTACAGCTGATGCCTGAAAGCTACAAGGATATCGAGATAATGCTGGACTACAGCAAGGGCAAGGTAATTACACTTGGCGAAATAACTCCCGAGTGGTGGATAGATTACTGAAATGAAAGGTAAATACTATGGTAAAGATAGACATTAACGATCTTGACAAATTCTTCGTAAAGGGCGAGCTTATCCCTGCGATATGCTATGAGGTCAATACAAAGACAGTTCTTATGCTTGCGTATATGAACAAGGAGAGCCTGAAAAAGACTCTTGAAACAGGCTATACATGGTTCTGGAGCCGCTCACGTCAGGAGTACTGGAACAAGGGTGCAACTTCGGGACATTTGCAGAAGGTTGTCTCCATATACGGCGACTGCGATAACGATACACTGCTTGTAAATGTTGAGCAGACAGGTGTTGCCTGCCACACAGGCAGTTACAGCTGCTTTTTCAACGAGATCTATAATTCCGAAGAATAAAAATATGCAGTGGCGTATAATATCCGCCCGAAAAAATGCTTGTAGGGGCTGGCGTCCACGACAGCCCGTTATTTATAATGCAAAGGAGTAATAATATGACAGTTTATCAGGAAATTTTTGAAGTTATCAAGGAAAGAAAAAAGCAGTTCGAGAACGGAACTGCTGCTGAAAATTCTTATACCTGCTACCTTTTTGAAAAAGGTGTAGATAAGATATGCAAGAAGGTAGGCGAGGAAGCTACAGAGACAGTTATCGCAGCAAAAAACGGCGATAACAACGAGCTTATGAACGAGATAAACGATCTTCTTTACCATGTAATG
The DNA here is from genome assembly GCA_947303535.1 of uncultured Ruminococcus sp. The sequence goes on along the minus strand of CAMYYQ010000114.1, from coordinate 1,868 downwards.
GTACTTTGCGCAAATCAGGGACTTGACTGGTCTGACGTTGAGAGAGTACTTGACGAGAGAAACGAGAAAATCGGCAATCTCAAGAAGTTCCACGAAGTTGACAAGAATACATGATGAAAAGCCTGAGAGGCTGACCTCTCAGGCTTGATTTTTTATCCGCCGAGGCGTTGCTTGAAATCGGTAGTATCAAGGAAATCGAACAGCGCTGTAAGGATATCATTGTAGCATGGTATATACAGGTGCATTCCGTCACCTGATGAATAGTCATTTTTCAGATTCTGTTCATTATCACAGACTACGGAATATGTGTCAAAAAAGACTACCTGTGGAAGCGCCATATCCTTTATCATCTTTTTAAGTGCGGCATTGTATTCACGAATGATATCGTTTCGTACAACATTGCAGTCAGAACTTACAGGCGTTATTGCAGCAACAACGATATTTATATCAGGCATACGCTTTATGATCTCTTTAATTATTTCGCGGTAACGTTCTACATACGGGTCGGGATAGTTTAGATTAACATCGTTCATACCGACTGACATATAAAGCAGTCTCGGGTGAACGTAGTCTATTGCATCGACCATGCCCATTTCACCGCCGCCGAGGTCAAATGTAAAGTAATCAAGGTTCCAGATAGATACCGAATCGCCTGCAATGCTATGCATATCGGGGATAAATCCGTAGTAATTCAGACCGAGAGTTATTGAGTCGCCTGCGATAGCAAGCCTTTCCTGATAGAATTTGCTGTTTGGGGACTGCCCTGCGAGTCTTGCAGGCTCACACACTTCATACTTTGAAGTAGTAGTTACAGTTGTGGTTGTAGTGGTTGCTGAAGTTGTGGTGGCAGTTGTAGGCGGACAGGTAAACTCAGCATTTATTATCTCAGCAGCTGCATCAACAGCATCTTCAAAAAGAATACCGCGGTCATTTGTTATTTTTTCTGCGTGTCCGAGAGAAGAAGTAAGGCAAAGGGATACTGACAGCGATATCAATATCAGCAGTAATGACATCGGACATTTCAGCAGTTTTAAAAGCTTGTTTTTCATTTTATACACTTCCTGTGTAAACATCGGAAACTTTTCACATATACTTATGCGGAAAGAATTGCACCATAAAAGTGCAGATTATATTTTACCATATTTTTACGAAATTGTAAAGTAGCAGGGAGAAAGGCGTATTTTTGTCATTTTTCCTTGACATTGGGCTGAATGGATAGTATAATTGTATTTGCAATATTTATGAACTTTCAGGAGTTGATACAAATGGACAACGTAAAGATATCAGAACTGTATGATCTTTCACATACAGCTGCAAAGGAATACCTCAGCCGCTTTACATACCCTTGGGAAGCTTTAAAGGGAATAAGCAGCTTTATTATCGAACTCGGAGCAACTCTGAGTCCTGATGAATATGATAACCCGTCAGAAAATGTATGGGTACACAAGACAGCAAAGGTGTTTTCAACAGCATATCTCGGTTCACCATGCATAATCGGTGCAGGTACAGAGGTGCGTCACGGTGCATTCATCAGAGGAAGCGCACTTGTTGGCGAGAACTGTGTTGTTGGAAACTCTGTAGAGCTTAAAAATGTTATTCTTTTTGATAACGTTCAGACACCTCATTATAACTATGTCGGCGACAGTATCCTCGGCTATAAGTCACATATGGGAGCAGGTTCCATAACTTCAAATGTAAAGTCTGACAAGACTAATGTAGTTATCAAGTCAGGCGATGAAAAGATCGAAACAGGCATAAAGAAGATCGGTGCAATGCTTGGGGATTTTGTAGAAGTGGGCTGTAACAGTGTTCTCAATCCGGGAACTGTTATCGGCAGAAACTCAAATATCTATCCAACAAGCTGTGTA
>CAMYYQ010000113.1 GCA_947303535.1 uncultured Ruminococcus sp. | reverse complement strand
ACAATCAAGGAGATTATAGTCCCTTAAATTGATCATAGTGATCTCGGCGACCATTTCCTGACAGACCATTAGGGCTTCTTTAAGAAGTATCTCGCAATTACTGTCTTTACGACCGGCAGTTACGCCCATTACTGTAAATCCCATAATAAAAACTCCTTTTCAAATAAAATAAATACCGTATTTATGCTATGAATGGGTAAGATTACGGTAATCTCCCTTTTCGGTTCTACATTTGCCTATTTAAATTCTTTCTTTTAATTATTATACTTTATTTTTTATAAAAAATCAATAGTTTTTCGCTGTTAATTCTCACAATATTTCATCAAAAAATTCGTTATTGTTTAAACTTGAAATAACGGAGGGATTATGCTATAATAATAAATGTAGGGGCAAAGCGGCTCTGCAAAACAGCACAATAATTATACTTAAAGTTATTAAGCTCTGCGGCAGTATTGCCGCAGAGCTTTTCTCATATCAGAATATCATTTTTCCATTGAAATGCGGAACATGGCAGATAATATCATTTTCTCCGTTTATTATCTTCCTCAGATCGTACTTTATCGGTGTCCCGTCCTTGTCACCGAAAGACATACACCATATAAACACAGGTACGTGTCCCATTTCTCCGCTGCTGTGAACAGCGACGATATGACCGAATTTCCACTTTTCACGAGGGATCTCTCCGAAACGGAAGTCTTTTGCAAGTTCAAGGAAGTTCTGCCAGAGCTCCTCGCTGTCGATGTAAAACCATACCTTCTCCTCAGTTCCAAGTAATTCTCTGATAGTACGCATATCCATACTCTCCTTAAAAATATTCCATAAGAGTACAAAAGCGACCCCATCGTTACGACAGGATCGCTCATTAGCTGTATTATCCCATCGTTCAAGCTTTAGCACCTTACTATCGCAGGTTGCTGTGCGGTCAACGGGCTTGTCCCTCACGCACTCCTTATGGTACATTTATTATACCACATCTTTCAGTAAAAATCAAGATGCACGATAAAGATTTTTCAGTATATTTTGTATGCCGTGAGAATGGCATTATATTAAAAACACATTACCGAAATAATATTTATATGACCTTTTTTCGGCATAATTGTTGCTGTATACCATTTATTATGGTATAATGGATAATACAGATATATATTTATTTCATCATCGCAACATTACAACAAAGCAAAGAAAGCAGGAATTAATTATGAAGATATGTGTTCTTAACTGTTCACCAAAAAACGATCTGTCTATCACACTACAAACCATTCTTTATCTGCAAAAATGGTATCAGGAAAAGCTCAATGAAGATGAGTTCGAGATCATTCCCGCATTCAGCGGAACAGTGACCGAAAATATCCAAGAAGCTGTCAGAAAAGCTGAACTCATCATCATGTCAGGTGCTGTATTTCATTTCGATGTTCATAGCAGCATGGGCGAATTGCTGGATATGCTGTCTGATAATTACTATGACCTGATAAAAGACAAGCCTGTTACCTTCCTGTCCACTTCAGGTATGCTGGGCGATACTATGGCTCATAACAGATTTGAACTCTGGGCAAAAAGGAATGACCTTAAATATATCAACAGCCTTAGTCTGGAAAGTATGGAGATACTTTCTCCAAAGGGCCGCGAAGAGCTGTTTTGCTGGTTCAAGTATACAAAGGCAATGGCAGAATATTATAAAAACAGAACTATGCCCAAAGCAAAGACCAAGGGCAGAGTAGTTTTAATGGATACCTGCGAAAAAGAGATCGCTAAGATCACTTCCGCAATAAAAGCTGCAAAACAGCGATTTGAAGCCAGCGGTTTTGAGACCGAGACAATTACTTTAAGAGAAAAGGATATCCGTCACTGTACAGGCTGCCAGTGCTGTTTCAGCAACAGGACCTGTGTCTTTAATGATGACTGGGAAAAAACTTTTGAAAAGCTGTACCTCAATACAGATATGATAGTGTTCTTCGGCGAGCTTCACTATGCAACCCTCGGAAACTGCTACAAGACCTTCCTTGAAAGACACGCTTGTCTTGGTCGTTCGGGAATTGAGGACGAAGTAATAAAATCATATTTCTTTATACTTGATGATAAATACGACAGAGAAGATATTTCCGCATTCAAGATAAACTGCGAGACCTTTGACGGCTTGAACTGTTCTTACCTGAGCGATGTCTGTGAGATCGGAAATAATGAAAAAATGCAGGAACTGTACGATAAGATGACTATAGCATATAATTCCGATATCATGCCGCAGAATGGTTTTTTGAAGAACGGCATCAGAACAGGTTTCGCAAAAGTTGCAGCAAGTGTAAAAAATCGCTGTCCCGGTGATTACAGTTACTTTGAAAAATTAGGCTGTTATGACACTATCCAGGCAAGTCCTCATGTTCAATGGCTGGATAATGCGGAAGATGCAAAAAAGGACAGGGAAGCAAGGATCATTCCGTTCAAAATGACTTTATCGCATCTTGAGGAGCTTCCTGCTATTACCGAAAGAAGAAAGAACAAAAGCCTTTCAGTCATCAAAAGACAGAAAGCTGCGGCAAGAGGTACTGACATATATAGCTGATACATCTCAAGGAATTTTATTCACGGCATATTTGCGGCTCATTTCAGGTGAGCCGCTTTTGTTTTTTATGTGGTATATTGCGCAGCAATGTCCAAATCTGTCTTTATTATACGATTATAATATGTAGGGGTACAATACTCTGAAATAACAACATCCCCCTCAGCACAGTCGGAGAAATTAAACTGCGCCAAGGGGGAGTGTATCAAGGAATGTGGGATATGATGATAGCTTTATTCATTATACAGAAGAGATATCTGTATTGCGAGAGCGTCATTGAGAGTAACGCCGTCATTATTTCCTGTAACATCGGCATTTATCTTGCCCTGTTCAGTGAGCTGATATTTGTCAGGATTTGCCAGAGACTGCATTATGATAACAGTATCTGAAAGATCTTTACCGCCGTCGACATTGGCATCACCCTCTACCTCTGAAACAGGATCCTTATCAATAATAAATTCATAAGGTGTGTTCTTTAAAGGTTTGAAATCAGAAGTATCAACAACTTCGTCCTTTCCCGGCTGACTTACGATAGTAAATCTACCTGTTTCTGCTTCAGTGTTGTGATAGCTTGTAGCTACATAGCAGCCGAAGTAGGAATCATATTCATACCAGCCGCTGAGACTGATAGTTGTACCTACTTTAAGGTCTTTGTATCCCGGATTATCAGTGAGGAAGCAGAACTTGTATCCGCCCTCAACAGTGAAAAAGTCATCGTATTCTATGCATAAAAACTTAACGTATTATAACTAAGGAGCATACTGGATAATATGATAAGAATCAAGTATTGTATCTATTAACTTGTGATTGCTGAAATCCGATGGTATCTCTATCTCAGCATATTTCTCATAATCATTGCTTTCGGAAACTATTTCATAATCGCCGGTAAACGCGCCGAATGCGTCAATACCTGCATAGTAGAAGAAATATCCCGAAACCTTTATAACATCGCCTCTGCCGAGCTCATAGGTATCATGGTCAGCCGTGCTAAAGCTCCATCTTGTACCGTCATCGGCAACGATAACAAATGCGTCTATTTCCTTTACAGTTACTTCCCTCTCAAACTTGTAAAGTGTATAGTCGTAGTAATGGATAGGGTATTTGCCCTCAGGCTGTGTTTCGCCTGTAATGTATTTTAATTCGGGAGCAGTAGTAGTTGTGGTGGTAGGGCAGGTAGTGATATCGTTTACGTTTGTAGTTGTTGTAACTATTTCCTGATCTACCCAGTTACCGTCCTCGTCCTGGACTGAATAGCCGTTATAGCCGATAACGTAATCGCAGAGACCGATATAGCTGTCAACGTTGTAGAACATATCAGTTTCCTTGTCGTATGCATATTCGCCTTCAAGGCTGATATAATTGTTTACCTTGAACATATCAGTGTAATTCTGTACACCGCTGCTTACGAATACCTTCATACCGTTATCAACAGTGATAGTATCCTTATCCGCAGCCATAACATAAGTTCCGAAAGAACCGAGCTCAACGTGCGGTAATTCAGCTATCTTGGCATCAAGCTCCTTGTTTTCCTTTGTTTCGCTCTGAACGAGTTTGATATCACCTGTGCAGTTAAGGTAGAGATCCTGTGCTTCACTGTAAGCGAATTCACCTGATATGCTTATCTTGTTGCCCTTCTGGAACATTCCTGTATAGAGCTTCTTTTCGCCGCAGTTAACATAGAGCTTTTTACCGTCATCAAGAGTGATGACTTCGTATGATGCGTCAACTACTTCAGCACAATCGTAATCAAGCTCGACTCTCGGGAGTACGATACCGCTTGAAACCTGAGGTTCTGCATTTGGATCAGGAGGATCTACACCGATCGCAACAATTATTGAAGGACTTGTAACGGCGGCGTTCGCAGAAAGTGCCGGCGCAGTTATCTGTGGAGTAAGAGCCATAGCGCAGGAAAGCACAGCGGCTATACTTCTTTTGATGTTCATTATAATACCTCCTTATGAACGTGGTAGTATTATGCGGACATGATCTGAAAATATCATGCCTGCACCTGGGGGGAATGTTTTGAGAGCGTCCTCTCAAAAAATATCTATAGATAAGAAATGCGGCTTTAAAACCTTTACACTTATTAGTCCGGAAAAATTGAAAAAACACTCACCATTTTTCAAAAAATTTTTCGGAATTTTTTTAAAATGTATGTAAAGTAAGGTATATAGGCATTTTTCAGCAAGACATTGAACAAGACTAAGCCATTAGCCGTTAGCAAACGTGTCGCCTTCGGCGAATAATTTAAATAATGTGATCGTAAGCGAACACTATCGGCTAAAGGCTCATGGCTAACGGCTGTATTACGCAGTAGCTTTAATAGTTTAAAATAAAAAATATATTTTCAGGGTGAGTGTTTTTTCAAAAAAATAAGACTAATATATAAATGGTATAATGTATAGGAGGCAGGAGCGTGAGTTTATTTATTGAAAACGAGATCGCCTTTCCTGAAAAAGATCTGAAAACATACAGCGGCGGAGCTGCTGTGTATCGTAATATTTTTGCTGCTGTACAGGATATACTGTTGCAGTCGGGCTGCCTTACAGTCTTTGAAAGACTTTTTGAAGCCACATCAGCTGACAGGATAAAGAGTGAAAAAGGCGCAAGCAATTACGACAGATTCATAAAAGGTGACAATGACGGAATGACCGAGCTTATCCGTGAGTACAAGGACGGTCTTTCATTATATATCAACAGTATGGTACGTAATATCTGTGAAGCAGAGGAGCTTATGGAGGAGACTTTTGTCGAGCTTATAATGAAGAAGCCCAAGTATTCGGGAAAAAGCTCCTTCAAGACATGGCTTTATG
>CAMYYQ010000112.1 GCA_947303535.1 uncultured Ruminococcus sp. | reverse complement strand
GCTGAGGAATTCATCAGGCGCGGAAGGCAGATATATGACAGAATGAAAAAAGAGCACCGTATCCTTACTACAAAGGAGAATATCGCTTTTGCGGTCATGCTGGCATTTTCGGAGAAGTCCGACGACGACCTTATAGAGGACATGGAAGCGAGCTATAAGCTTCTCAAGCACAGTGATGCAAAGAACAGTATGCAGTCGGTATCTCATGTTCTGGCAATGTCTGACGGCAGACCCGAGGACAAGTGTGCGAAATTCAAGGAGCTTTATGACAGTATGCTCAAAAAGGGAAAGAAATACGGCAAGCGCTATGAACTTGCCATGCTGGCGGCTATGTCTATTGCTGATTTCGACAGCAGCGAGATAATCGGCGATGTCAGCGATGTTGAAGCCTTTCTTTCGCAGCACAAGGCTGTGTTCGATCTTTCGGGATTTGACGGTGACGAGCCTGTGTGTCACGCTTTTATGCTTCTGACAAGTGCTTATGCAAGAGATATCAATATAAACGATGAACTGAAAAAACGTATACTTATGGCGGCAGGTCAGGCAGCGCTGTACTCCTTTATGGTGTATAACATGATGACTGTTGCGCCTGTTGTACCCCAAATATAATATATACAATATAAATAACGCAATGATCCCATAAATGAACGGAGGTAATTACAATGAAGGCGGAAAAGTACATCATCGGCAGTAAAAAGACCGATATTCGGAAACTCCCCACAAACAGCAAAGAGGATAATGTCGATAAGGAAGAGATCATAAAAAAATATGAGGAAAACAAGCTTGAGCTTGCTGCATTGCAGGACAAGTTCTATGCAGATGCAAGAGAAGGACTTATCATCGTTATTCAGGCGCTGGACGCTTCAGGAAAGGATTCCACTATAAAGAACGTTTTCAGCGGTATCAATCCTCAGGGAGTAAAGGTGCATTACTACAAAGCTCCTACTGCCGATGAACTGGCTCACGACTATCTCTGGCGCATACATCAGAATATTCCGCGCAGAGGCGAGATAGCCATATTCAACAGAAGCCATTACGAGGACCTTGTTACCGTACAGGCAGAGGATATATGGAAAGGCTATCATATGTCGGACAGGATACTCGATGACTCAAAGAAGGATTTCTTTGAGAAGAGATATGAGCAGGTGAATAACTTCGAGAAGTATCTCTATGAGAACAGTTACCGCGTTGTTAAGATATTCCTTCATGTTTCAAAAGAGGAACAGACAGCACAGCTCCTTGAACGTATCGAGCTTCCTGAGAAAAACTGGAAATTCCGCGCCGATGATCTTAAAGTAAGGGACAAATACGACGCATATCTCAAATGCTTCAACGATGTTATAAACAAGACCTCCACAAAGGAGTCGCCGTGGTATGTGCTTCCCGGCGATCAGAGGTGGTATACAAGATATCTGGTAACTGAGATACTCCTTGACGCTTTGAAGTCATGCAAGCCCGAATATCCTGAACTTCCCGATGAGGAAAAGGAAAAGCTGCCTGAGTGCAGAAAGGTGCTCGCAGAGGCTATGGCTGAATACGAAAGCGGAAAAGCAGAGAAAAAGTCGGAAAAAGCCGAAAAGAAGCCTGAAAAAAAGACAAAGAAAAAGAGCAAGAAGTGATGATCTCGCCCCTGCCGATAACGCGGGGGCGTAATGGATTTGATACTCATATTAAATGTATATATGCGATGGATCGGCAGGAGATTTTCAAGGAAAAATCCTTTGATTTGATGTATATAGACTTTTAATGTGAATGCGCCGATATTAGGGGAATCGGAAAATGTTTACATTTACGCTGTTGACTTGCTTTAAAAGATGTGCTATAATTTTTATATACCTTTATTATTATATTTATATAAGGAGGAGCTATGGGGAACAGTGAATACCGCAAGACGATCGACTATATACTTGACCTTATCAGAGGCGGAATGCTGCAGGTAGGGGACAAGCTGCCAACTGAACGCAGTATCTCGGAAAAGCTCGGGATCAGCAGAAACACTGTCAGAGAGGCACTCAGAGGTCTTGAAATACTTGGGATTGTCAATGGAAAGCAGGGCTCAGGAAATTATCTTACCGATAATATCTCGGAGTCTATCGCTAAGGCTATGGACGTAATGCTGCTTATGAACAGAACTACAAAAGAAGAGATCTGTTCTTTCAGAAGAAGCATGGAAAAGACTGTTTGCAGCTATCTTATCGGAAGAGGCTGCAGCAATGAGCACAAGCTGAATATAGTTGCTGCTCTCAACAGACTCAAGGAGTCTGAGGGCACAAGTGAGAATTCTCTTGCAGACAGAGACTTTCACTATTCGCTTATTTATGCTACCGAAAACAGCTTCTGGATAACTTTCATGAATGCTGTATCAGAGGTATATATGAGGTGGATAGATGATTTTCTGGTAACTGCCGATCACAGTATGCAGATGAAGCTTCAGGAATGTCATGAAAAAATGGTTCAGGGCATTATAACAAGTGATACGGAATTCTGTCTGAAGGCTATAGATGCTCACTATGACCTTATTGATGATGGCTTTTAATGTAAAAGCGAAAGGATTATTTTTTTATGAAAACTGATCGTGTTATCGCAGCCGCAGCTGCATTATTATGCGCTGTCGGCTCGTTTTCATGCGCAAAGAAAAATACTGACAGCAAAAAGGAGCAGGAAACAACTACTGTTGCTGTACAGACTGAGGAAATGACGACTGAGGCTGAGACAGAAACAGCAGAGCAGACTACAGTGACGGCAACAGATGAAAAAACGGATATAAACGATTATATCTCGGTAACGGACGTTACTCCTGCTATGTGGAAAGTGACCGACCCTGCCACAGGCAATGAACTATATATGCTTGGAACTGTTCATGTGGTCACAGACAAAACCTTCCCGCTTCCCGATTACATCATGGACGTTTACAACAAAAGTGAGGGAGTAGCGGTCGAGGTAGATATAAATAAGCTTATGGGGGATATGGAGCAGCTTCAGGAATTCTATCAAAAACTGGTCTATACAGACGGCACTACAGTAAAGGATCATATTTCGGAAGAGACTTATGAGAAAATGAAGGGTTATCTTTCCGCAAAGGGAATGTACAGCCCTATGTTCGACACCTACAGTGCAGGCTTCTGGGCTACGCAGGTAGAGTCGGTCAGCATTCTTAATATCGGGAATGTTGATGAAGCAGGCGTTGATTCAAGATTCATAACTATGGCAAATGAGGACGGCAAAAAGGTCGTTGATATAGAGACACTGGATATACAGGCAAGCGTTATAACATCTCTTTCTGATGAACTTTCGGATTACATGATATCCGAGACTATAGACAAAGCTGATGATGCAAAGGAGTATACTAAGCAGTTTGCAAAGATGTACGATGCATGGGCTTCGGGCAATGTAGATGATCTCACGGAAGAGGAAGAAGATGAGGATATGCCTGAGGACATTGAAGATGATTATGCCGACTATATGGACATTATCCTCTATAAGCGCAATGAGGGAATGGCTGAAAAGGCTGTGGAATACCTCAAAAACGGCAATAATTACTTCTTCATGGTGGGAAGTGCGCATTTTGCAGGCGACAAGGGTGTTGACGATATACTGAAAGAAAAAGGCTATATCGTTGAAAGAGTAGATGCTGCATGATAAAAATTAAGAGCTGAGAACTTGTAAAAAGTCCTCGGCTCTGTTTTTTATGTAAAACGGCTGTCAGTGAAAAGACAAAAATGCACAAAAAAGGCACCTGTTTTTTGTGAAAACAGGTGCTTTCGATAAATCTTTTCATAGTCCCTTGACATTGGACAGGAACTGTATTATAATGTAATAATGTATCAATATGGAATAGTATCGCTATTTTGCAAGATATTATAGCACATTATGCACAGGCTTGTCAATAGTTTTGCGAAAAAATTTTCATAGGATACGATAACAAACAATAATTTCTGCCGCTCATGCGCCGGACGCTTACGAACGGCAGTAAAAAAATACAAGGAGGTTCCGCCTATGGTGAATGTTACACCTAAGCAGCTGGGAAAGAATGTCAGAATGAGCTTCGGTAAGATTACCGAGCCTCTGGAGATGCCGAACCTTATCGAGGTGCAGAAGAACTCGTATAAGTGGTTCAAGGAGGAAGGTCTTCGCGAGGTATTCCGCGAGATGACCGCCATCACCGATTACAACGGCAATCTCGTCCTCAACTTCAAGGACTACAGATTTGACGACACTCCCAAGTATTCTCTTGCAGAATGTAAATCAAGAGGAGCTACCTATCAGGTCGCTATGAGAGCTACCGCTACACTTGCAAACAAGGAAACGGGTGCTGTCAGCGAAAGCGAGATATATATGGGTGACTTTCCCCTTATGACCGACAGCGGTACCTTCGTTATAAACGGTGCCGAGCGTGTTATCGTATCTCAGCTCGTTCGTTCACCGGGTGTTTACTACTCATTCACAAAGGATAAGACAGGTAAGGACCTCTTCAGCTCACAGATAATCCCTAACCGCGGTGCGTGGCTGGAGTATGAACAGGATTCAAACGACGTTGTTTACGTTCGTATAGATAAAAACAGAAAAATACCGCTCACTACTTTCATCAGAGCTCTCGGCGAAGAGGGTACAGATGAAGAGATATTCGAGATATTCGGCGACGATGAGCGTCTCAGACAGACTATCCTCCAGAAGGATCAGACAAAGAACCGCTCTGACGCCCTTATCGACGTATACAAGAAGCTCCGTCCGGGTGAGCCTCCTACGGTAGAAAGTGCAGTAAGCCATCTCAATAACCTCTTCTTCGAGGCTAAGAGATATGACCTCTGCCGTTTCGGTAGGTATAAGTACAACAAGAAGCTGGGTATCGCTTCAAGACTTTCGGGCAGAACTCTTGCTGAGCCTATCATCAACGAGATGACAGGTGAGATACTCGCAGACGCAGGTGAGACACTTACCTACGACAAGGCTTGCGAGATCGAGCAGGCAGGTGTATACAGCGCATTCGTAACTGTTGAAGCCAAGGAATACTATACCGACGACCGCGGAGAGACTTCTATCCGTATGGTGGAAAAGACTGTAAAGGTCATCGGTAACGGTATGGTAGACATCAAGGGCTATGTTGACTTTGATGCTGAGAAGTACGGCATCAACGAGAAGGTATCCTTCAACGTCCTCAAGGACATCATCGACAATGCCGCTGATGCTGACGAGCTTGAGGAAACTATCAAGAAGAAGGCTGATGAGCTTTCTCCTAAGTATATCACTCTTGATGATATCAAGGCTTCTATCAGCTACTTCCTCAACCTTTGTGAGGGCGTTGGTACTGTTGATGATATCGACCACCTGGGAAACAGACGTATCCGCAGCGTTGGTGAACTTCTCCAGAAC
>CAMYYQ010000111.1 GCA_947303535.1 uncultured Ruminococcus sp. | reverse complement strand
CAAAAGGTATTGCAAGATACGCCAAACAGGGCGGTGTACGCCTCGGCGGTATAATATGCAACAGCCGTAATGTTGACCGTGAACGTGAGCTTGTAGCAGCTTTTGCAAAGGAACTTGGCACACAGCTTATACATTTTGTTCCTCGTGACAATGAGGTGCAGAGAGCCGAGATACACAAGAAAACAGTTATCGACCACAAACCCGATGCACATCAGGCTGACGAGTACCGAGAACTTGCAAGAAAGATCGAGGAGAATACCCAGTTCGTTATCCCGAAGCCACTTACACAGGAAAGGTTGGAAGAAATCCTCCTTGAATACGGTCTGCTTGATGCCCTTGAAGACAATTATCATATCTGAGGTGATAAACTTTGAAAATTGATATTGACAGAGTTGAAACAGTAACTCCAAAAACGCTTATCGGTGACCTTGTTCTCTTTCATCCCGAGACAGCTGAGCTGCTTTTTAGCATAGGTCTGCATTGTCTCGGCTGTCCATCATCCGGAGTTGAGACAATTAAAGATGCAGCAGATGTACACGGACTTGATACGCATAAGCTGGTTTCGCAGCTTAATGATATTATTAAGAAGTGACAGCCTATAACCTATTTTTATAACGTACAATCGATAATCAGGATTGGACAGAATAAAGAATACAGATTATAATATATACATACCCAACAGGAAAGGAGCTGTACAAATGGTAACAAGTAAAAATTCCATACAGCACATTTTCCGCTCAGTGCTCATTTGTACAGAGCGGATGTGGAAAGCTGGACGATGTTGCTGAATAATTAAAGAATGCCTCGTAAAATATATGCCATATTATTTGAACTGCGATGATAGATAGAAAGCTGCGAATATCCATTGCTAAAATGTATTCAATTATGAAGTGTATTTCATCTGTTGATAGTTCGGAGAAGTAATATCTGAAACTGAATACATATCGGATAAGGAGCTTATATCATACATCGACAATTACAAAGCCAACGCCTGAACTTCCATTAGGTTCGGGCGTTTTATTTATACTCTCAAACAGGCTATTTAGGTCAAGAATGATATCTCCTGTTATCAAGAAATTTGATAACAAATTATCAATTATTTGGATTAGACAATATTTCGAAAATGTGAGATAATAATTCATATCTACCCGATAGGTATAATTTGTTTTTTTAGGTGATGATATCAATGAATAAGTTTTTCAGGATCTTTACTATCATTATTTCTGCGGCAGCACTTGTGCTTGTAAATACTATCTGTAGACCATGTCACGGCTTAATGGCTATGCCATGCGAACACAGTACACATATTGCTGAAATTATTCTGATAGTCGCAGCAGCTGTCAATGCTTCGACTCTATTCATAAAAAAGAATTTAGTACATACGCTTACAGCCATGCTAAACACAGCGTCGGGTATATTTCTCCTTTTCATTCCTGCTTTCGGACGCTGTCAGGTAGCTTCCATGAGCTGCAACATAAAGACATTCCCCTCACTGAGATCGGCAGGCTTGATAATAGCCGCATTTTCCAGCGTACATCTCATTATTATCATTGTAAAAGAAATTTCAAGGAGGCAGGCTCATGCTAACGCCCAATAAGATCGCTTTACGTAACATAACCAAGCACAGCTTCCGCAGTGTTATCTTTTTTCTCCTTGCATCAATTTCTTCCGCCTGCATTTTCGGAGTCGGCTTTTTCAATGAGAATATAAGCTCAGGCATCGGTCAGGTCAAAGGACGTATCGGTGCTGATTTGATAGCAGTTCCGGCAGACTACAACGATGATGCAAAAGACGCACTGTTTGCAGGTGATGCCTGCACCATGTTCTTCAAATCTGATCCTGAAGAAAAAATAGGCAATACAGACGGTGTAGCGCAGGTAAGTTCACAGCTCTATCTCGAAACATTATCTTTCAGTTGCTGTTCGGCAGCAGGTATCCAGATAATCGCTTTTGACCCTGATACCGACTTTTCGGTAAGCACATGGACAAGCAAAGAGAATGTACGAAATCTTGGAGCTAACGAGCTGATTGCAGGTGCATCATGCGGACTAAAAAAAGGCAGTTCTATAACATTTTTCGATCACGGCTTTACAGTAGCCGATGTTCTTGATGAAACGGGCATGGGTTACGACCACAGTATTTTTATATCATTTGAAGCTGCAAAACAGATAACCTCAGACGAGAAATATTCACAGCTTTTCAAATTCAAAAGCAATCTCACCTCAATGGTTCTCATAAATGCTGACAAAAACTATGAAATTAATGATCTTTCGAGAGATATCAGCCGCTCATTGAGCGATATCACAGTTTATTCAACAGACAACTTGGTCGGCGAACTAAAAAAGCAGGCAGGCTATTTTAAATTTTCAGGATTTGTAGCTGATGCCTTTGTAATAATCATTTCGGCAGTCTCACTTTTTTCACTCATTACCCTGACCTTCTACCAGAGACGCAACCGTATAGGAAGTATGCTTTCTATTGGCATCAGCAAGGCTAAGATAGTGAAGATATTCTTCCTTGAATACCTCTATCTCACACTTGCAGGTACTTTCGCAGGAATCAGCATTACAGCTGTATTGCTTCTCCCCTTGCATAACCTTATCAAACGCTCTGTAGACCTGCCATACCGCTTCATCGGTACAGAACAGACTATTGAACTTTGCCTGCTTGTACTGGCTGTGAACCTGATAATTCTCATCGCAGCATATTCGTTCACATTTTTCAAAATTATGAGGACCGAACCTGCTATCCTTATGGAGGAACAGACATGATACTTGAAGCACATAATATCTCAAAGACCTTTGGTCAAAACGGCTTGCCGCCTGTGAATATTTCATTGTCAGACGGTCAATTCATTTGCGTTACGGGCGAATCAGGCTGTGGCAAGACTACCCTGCTCAATGTGCTTTCGGGAATGCTCAGACCTGACAGCGGTCATGTAAAGCTCGACGGAAAGAACATATATGAGAATATGTCGGAGCATGAGCGGACCTTGCTGAGAAACGGTATTGTAGGTTATATGGCTCAGGGAAATTCACTTATCCCAGAACTTACAGTGTGGCAGAATATCACCTGTCCCCTTGAGCTTTACAATAAGAAATATGATAAAAAACAAATACTTGAGCTTACGCAAAAGATCGGCATTGATAATGTGCTTGACTCTTATCCCTCTGACATCTCGGGAGGCGAATACCGAAGATCTCTGCTTGCAAGAGTAATAATGTCCGATGCAAAGCTGCTCCTTGTGGACGAACCGACATCTAATCTGGACGAAAAAAGTGCCCATATAGTCCGCGAGATACTCTATGAGGAGTATAAAAAAGGCAAAGGATTGCTTATAGTTACACATGACAGGGATATTTTAGAATATGACCCCGAAGTAATAAAGATCGGTGCAGGAGGTGATCGGATATGAAGAAACGAGGCTTTACAGCAATTATTATCCCGTTAATCATGCTGTTCGGCTGCGGAGAAAACAAAACCGACAATACTGCAACATTTCCGTTAAAGACTGCTGAGACCAACACAACCACATCTGCGGTCACAGAGCAGTCAACAACTGCTACTGTTAAATCGTCAAATACAACTACTGCAAATACCACATTGACTGTAACTGTTGATACTACTGCTGAAACTACAGTTCAATCATCGGAGAGCAACGAAGCAGAGGAAATATCTTTTGAGGTATTCAGCGGAATACTTATTGATGAGGATTGCAGCGATTTTGAAGATCCGCCGAAGCACGATCTTCCGTGTATGCTTATGGACTCATGCCGTGCAAGCGGCTACGGACTTGATATACAGCATGAGGACGGCTCATGGCTTTTTTATATGTTTGACGACAAAGGTCAGGAGCTTGCTTGGGAATATCTTACCCATACCGACCGCATGAGTGAGCTTTATGTTACCGTCACAGGTACACTTGATGACGATATTATTTACGTTGAAAAACTCGAAGAAAACTAAGGAGAAAAATATGAATATTATAAAAAAACCTTTATCCGCAATTTTAGGATTTGCGTTGGTCTATACCATAGTCGGTCATTATGATCTCAGTGCAAAAGCAGAGGATACAACGACTCTCGTTACCGAATACTCAGACCTTTGGAGCGGTGATATTTCAGTTAAAGCAGGTGACACTGTAAAGTGGTATGTCAATGTTCCGGAGGGAACAGAGCCTAAAGGGTGCGGTGCAACAATAAAGATACCTGACCTTGGTTGGGGTACTGATTCCCATAATAAGGAAGAGGGACATCTTACGCTTGTGCAGGGTGAAAACTTCGTGTATGAATTCACAGAATATGAAGAAAGAGATATTCTTTTCACTTGCTGGATGGGCTCTTCCTGCCACCATAATTATATCCACGTTACTGCTGACGGCACATATAACGCAGCAAAACCGTCTGACGCAACCAATATTTCCGCTGAATGGAATGACTCTAATGTTACGGTCAGCTTTACAGCTCCGGGAACTCCTGAAGGGTCAAAAATTACGGGCTACAAGGTGACTGCAACAGATGAAAACGGCAAACGCAAAAAACTGGCCGTCAAGGAAAGTCCTGCTGTATTTGAAGGACTTGATACCAACCAGACCTACACTTTCAAAGTAATAACACAGGCAACTTCAGGTGATAGTGCAGGGGAAAACGAGTTCGTACTTGACGCTGCCAATACTCCCGAAAATACTCAGACAGAAGCTGAAGAACAAAAAATCGTTACTGAATACGATCAGCTGTGGACAAGCAATATAACCGTAAAAGCCGGCGTTCCGGTAAAATGGTATGTAAATGTTCCCGAAGGAACAGAGTTGCTCGGCTGCGCACGTACTATCAAGATACCCGATCTTGGCTGGGGCACAGATTCTTCAAACAAAGAAGAAGGACACCTTACGCTTGAACAGGGCGAAAATTTCATTTATGAGTTCACTCCCGATGAAGTCGGAGACATTCTTTTCACCTGCTGGATGGGCTCACAGTGCCACTATAATTATATTCATGTTACAACTGACGGAGTCCCCAACCCTGATGCAAAAACAGGCGGCAGAGGCACTGTTATGACAACGGCTGCAACGACAGTTTCTAAAACTACTACCACAACAACTATCACTTCCGCTAAAAGATACAACAGTCCGAAAACAGGTGTAACAGGTGTAGGAACTTCTGAAACTGTACTTGGTATCTCCTCTCTTCTCCTTTTATTCTCGCGTCGTTCCAAGAGAAAATAATCATCCAATCAAAAAATATGATTATCAGCTATTAACAATTTTAAATATCTGCTCTATAATACAACAAACAGCTTTTCCGTTACTGGAGAAGCTGCTTTCTTGAAGAAGATCGGAAGAGCACACGTCTGAACTCCAGTCACCAAGCTAGATCTCG
>CAMYYQ010000110.1 GCA_947303535.1 uncultured Ruminococcus sp. | reverse complement strand
CTGCGGCGGCAGGAGCCATTGCGCTTCCCATATTGTTTATGTCGCAGATATCAAGGTCGGCTATCCTGCCTGCGCAGCCCCCGACTATAGCGGCAGAGCCTTCGTCACGGGAGAGTATGACCGCTCCCGAAGCTGTACAGGTCCACTGAGCTGTGGGAGTACGCTGACCGCCGTAGGAAAGGGGGAAGCGGAATTGTCTTTCAGCCGTTGAGAAGTGGGAAGAGGTAACGGCTGCCGCGTATTCCGCAAGACCGCAGTCAGTAAAGACAGACGCTATGAGGAGTCCCTCCGCCATAGTGGAGCAGGCACCGTAGAGCCCGAGAAAAGGCACAGCAAGCTCTCTCATGCTGTAAGCCGAGCCTGTACACTGGTTTATGAGGTCGCCAGCGCATATTATGTCAAGGTCGTCGCCTTTGAGCTGAGCTTTTCGCAGAGCAAGTCCCACAGCTTCGAGCTGGAAGCGGCTTTCAGCCTGTTCCCAGGTAGCCTTGCCGAAGTGGCTGTCGCTTATCACTTCATCGAAGCAGCTGCCGAGCGGACCTTGTCCCTCTTTTTCTCCCACAACAGCAGCATAGCTTTTTATTTTTACGGGAGCTTCAAGCTGAAAAACTCCCCTGCCGATACGTTTAGCCATGATAATACCTCCGTTTCGGAGTTATTATGCACTATAAAATTGTAAATATACAAAAAATCAATTAGTGGTTAGTGATTAGTAGGGGCGGATATTATCCGCCCGAGCCCTTAGCCTTTAGCCGTTAGATTAGCAAGTGAGTAGAGAGTAGTAAGTAGTGAGTAGAATTGTAGGGGCGCGTGACCCGCGCCCGTGAGAACCAATGCAAGTAACATTAAACACATAAATAAATTATCACGTAAAACAAAACGGGCCGCCACAGGCAGCCCTTACACATATTTACGGCATACAAAATGATTACGGGACACACGGGCGAACACTGTTCGCCCCTACAATTATGAATTATGAATTAAAGATCTGATCGTATGCGTCCCAGTACAGGATATCGAGGGTATCTGACTTTATTTCCTTAGTGCTGTATCCGTTGATGTCGTAGCGTTTTGCGGCTTCAAAGCCTGACGGGTAGCTTGCCACGGCTTCGGAGTGTTTTGTCCAGCTTTTTGAAGCGGCGGTATATTCCACCTTTCCGTTTCTGACGATGATGAAGTACTCACGCTCGTCCGGAAAGTCGAAGTATTCTTTCATACGCTTGTAAAATTCATCTGTATCGAAAGGAACTGCCACATTGGACTCGGGATCGGAGCTGATTATATACATTCCCTTGACGTTCAGCTCATCTTCTTTTAGTTCGGAAAGCACATTGCCGCTTATTCGGCTGATATTGTAAGCGTAGCTGTTTGCGTCAGTTTGACGCGCTTTATCTTCCGCCTGTCTGAAAGCGGAAACAAGTATAGAAACAGTCAGGACCAGGAATATGGCAATGGGTATTATTATCGCCCATATCCACGCATTGTTCTTTTTTGCAGGCGGATAGTATATGTACTGATAAGGCTGAGGGGAGTATTGCTGCGGAGCAGTCGGAGCTTTGTACGGGGGATAGCCGTATTGCTGCGGATATCCATAGGGCTGCTGAGCGTTGCTGTATCCCTGCCTTGGTGCAGCTGATGTGCAGTCACATTTTTCTCCGTCATTGAGATGTCTGCCGCATTGTGTGCAGTATGGCATGATATCACTCCTTAAATATAATCAAGTGTTTTCAGTATGAACAGCCAGCCCGTCAGCGTGAAAGCGCTGCACAAAGTGGTTAGCATGACCGCAAAGGCTGTGACAGTGCCTTTGTGACCGAGGTTTTTTGCCATTACGAAGCAGCTTCCCGTAGTCGCGCTGCCGAGCATTACCAGTATAGCTATGAGCTTTTCACCGCGGAATCCAAGCTTTATAGCTACAGGCAGGAACAGTGAGCAGAACAGCACGAGCTTGATAAAGGCTATGCCTGCGGTAACGGGCAGCTTTCCCTTTGCTTCTCCGAACTTCACAGAGGCTCCCAGAGCTATGAGCGAAAGGGGAGTAGCCATATTGCCCAGATATGTAACTGATTTGCTGAGTATCACAGGCTGCGGTATTTTCAGCAGCGACCATGTGATACCAACGATTATGCCGAGTATAATGGGGTTCGTAGCTATGCTTTTAAGAGTTTGCAGTGCAAGAGCTTTTCTGCCTTTGCTTTTGTCCTTGTCGGGAGATGTTACGGCAAGAGTAGTTACGGCTATGATGTTGTACAGGGGAACAGTTCCCACTACCATAAGAGCCGCCATAGTTGAGTGACCGTAGATATTGTTAACGAAGGCGATACCAAGTATAGCGGCGCTGCTTCGGTAAGATGCCTGTATTATCTCGCCCCGTTCGGAGCGTTCCTTAGTAAACAGCGAGTAAAGCACTGCTATGCCTACGCTGAGAAGAGTTGCGCACATACAGAAGAGTACGAACCTGCCGTCCCAAACCGAGCGGAAATCCGCAGTAGAAAGGTCCATGAACAGGAGCGCAGGTAGAAGTGTGCGGAATACGAATTTGTTTATCTGCGCCGTTGAGTGGTCGTCAAGGAGCTTTACTCTATGAACGAACCAGCCGAATATCATCATCAGGAATACGGGCACAGTGGCGTTGAGACTGAATATAAGATTTTCCAGGAACAAAAATATCACTACCTTATGTTATTTACACCTTGATTATAGCATACTTTTTTATTCCGTGCAACCAATTTAAGAGAGTAATGTAGGGGACGCCTCCTAACAGGAGCCGCGACCCTTTGTCAGCTTTGCTGACATCTCCCTATACTATAGGGAGTCACCCTCGGCGTCCCGTGCCTTACAATACAAGCACGATGTAGGGGCTGCCTGTGGCAGCCCGTTTTATTTTACGATGCAATCATCAAAAAAACATATGTAGGGACGACCATTTAAGCAGTGCTCCAAATCTTTGATTTGGTTAGCAATGCTATATGCAGAGCTGGTCGTCCGTATCGGGATTTACGTTTATATATGCAGAGCTGCGCACCCTTGCTCGTTCTTATATCATCAAAAGGGCAGTCGCTTCTCGACACGGGAAATATCATCGTCATTGGCGGGCTGCCAAATAAGCAGTGCTCCAAATCTTTGATTTGGTCAGCAATGCTATATGCAGAGCTGGCAGCCCCTACACACAGTTACGTTATACATTACGGAACACACGGGCGAACACTGTTCGCCCCTACAAGCTAACGGCTAAAGGCTAAGGGCTCACTATGCATTAATCACTAAGTCAGTCATAATAAAAGGGGGACGGGCATATGATGTAAGGACAAAGCTACGCGAAAGGGTGAAGATATGGGACTTACTGAAAAAGAAGCAGCCGAAAGGCTCATGACCGAGGGAGAAAACGTATTCGGAGAGAGCAGGAAAGCAGTTCCTGTGAAGATATTTCTGGGGCAGTTCAGGGACGTAATGGTGATGATCCTTCTTGCGGCGACGGTGATATCCGTACTGCTTGGAGAGATATCCGACGCGGTGACAATAATACTCATAGTGCTTATCAACGCTGTACTGGGCTTTATTCAGGAGTACCGCACAGAGCATACTCTCGAAGCCCTGCGCTCCATGACCTCTCCAACGGCTAAATGCTGGCGTGACGGCAAGCTTACGGAAATAGACGCGGCAAAGCTTGTAACGGGAGATATCATCGAGCTTGAAGCAGGCGACCGCATACCTGCTGACGGAGTTGTACTGAAAGCGGCAGGCTTTTTCACCGATGAGTCAATACTCACGGGCGAGTCCACGGCAGTAGGCAAGACCGCAGGTGATACCACAGACAGGGATAACTCACTGAACAAGCCGAATATAGTCTACTGCGGAGCTTCCGCCGCAAAGGGTACCTGCCGTGCTGAGATAATAGCAACGGGAAAAAATACTCAAATGGGCAGGATATCGGAGATGCTGACGGATATCGACAGTGAAGCCACTCCCCTGCAAAAGCGCCTTGCAGAGCTTGGAAAAATAGTAGCCATAATATGCCTTGTGGTGTGTGCAGCAGTTTTCGGAGCAGGAGTGCTCAGAGGCGAAAATGCTTTTGATATGCTTATGACAGGCATAACCATAGCAATAGCCGCAATTCCCGAGGGACTGCCTGCAACGGTGACTATTGCCCTTGCACTGGCGGTGAGCCGTATGCTCAGACAGAAAGCTCTTGTGAACAAGCTCCACAGCGTAGAGACACTTGGCTGTACATCGGTGATATGCTCCGACAAGACAGGTACTATCACCGAGAACAAGATGACAGTTACGGAGCTTTACACAGTTTCGGATAATTATAGCTTCAGCGGTATGGGCTACAGAGTCAGCGGAGCAGTTACCAAAGGGGACAATATCGCCGTAAATCCCATGACCGAAAAGGCTCTCACGGAAGCTCTGCGGTGCGGAGTAGTCTGCTCTACGGCGGAGATAAGTGCGCAGGAGACTCCCAAAAGCCGCAACAGAGGCTCACTTGCAGGCAGGGGTGAATGGAAGGTAACGGGTGACCCTACGGAAGCTGCACTGCTTATTGCTGCTGCAAAGGCAGGTATCACAAGGGAGTCGCTGTCGGGCAGCTGCCGTGTTATTGAGGAATACCCCTTTGACAGCGAGACGCGCTTCATGGCTGTGCATTGTCAGTGTGGAAGTGAAAAGCGTATTTATTTCAAGGGTGCGGAGGAAGTGCTGCTGCCGAGATGTACGCAGTATATGGACGAAAACGGCAGTACGCTCCCTATGACGGCGGCAGTCCGTAGGGAGCTTGAGGAAATGGCTGCGGAAATGTCCGACAAGGCACTGAGAGTCCTTGCGCTTGCAGTATGTACTTCCGAAAGCTTCGCCCCTGACCGCGGAAACCTTATATTCTTGGGCTTTGCAGGCATGACAGACCCTCCCCGTGAGGAGGCGAAAATCGCTATACGCAAATGTGCTTCTGCGTCCGTAAAGACTGTGATGATAACAGGCGACCATAAAAATACCGCCGTGGCAGTTGCTAAAAAGGCAGGACTGCTCAAAGGCGGAAAGGCGATAACAGGTGCGGAGCTTGATAAGCTCACAGATGAGGAGCTTGACCGTGATATCGGGAAATATACAGTATTTGCCCGAGTCGAGCCCGTACATAAGCTGCGCATAGTAAAGAGCTTCAAGCGGCGGGGCGAGATAGTGACTATGACAGGTGACGGCGTGAATGACGCTCCTGCGGTCAAGGAAGCCGATGTTGGCGTAGCTATGGGTGTTACGGGAACAGATGTGACCAAGCAGGCGGCAGATGTGATACTCATGGACGACAACCTTGCAACTCTCGTGAATGCAGTGGAGCAGGGACGGTGTGTTTATGCAAATATAAGGAAGTTCGTGAGGTATCTCCTGTC
>CAMYYQ010000109.1 GCA_947303535.1 uncultured Ruminococcus sp. | reverse complement strand
TGACTATTCCTCCAATGCTGCACGAATGATAAGCAGCGAGTCAGCTTCTGCGATGTTGTCAATGTCCTTTATATCATAATACTGATTCTTGTACTTGATACGATAATTAATATTGTCGATATTTTCAATTTTCGCACAATACCTGATCTTGAAGTTCTTTTCAACTTTCTGCTTTGGTTCTCTCGCCTGCTGGCTCTCATTGCCTTTTCCACCTGTAATAGATGCCCAGCAAGAATGATAGTCAGTCCAGCCGGGAAGCTGATTTCCAATAGTATCAAACTCGTCTGCAGCACTCAAATGCTGTATCGTAATACGCTTGTTAAGACGTCCTACATCTGTTTCAAGTTTCATCGTCCGTCATCTCCTGCTCCGCCTGAAGCTGCGCTATGATAGAACGGATAGTGTACTGCGCTCTGACTCCTGCCTTTTCTACCGAATAACTGCGCTTTTCATAAAGCTCTGTTATTATCACGAGGGCGAGTATCCTCACCCTCGCGTCATCATAGTTGCAAGAGCCTACAGCTGCAGTGATGTACTGCTCCGCTGCATCAGCTGTAAGAGAGATAATATTGTCATCGTCGTCAAAGTCCACCTTTAAAAATTGCTTGATAAGGGATAGCTCCATAAGGTTCTCCTTTCCGACGGTTCATAGATTAGCCGCCCGGCTGCTGTTCGGGTTCTGTCTGCTGTTCAGGTGCTTCTGCCAATGCAGCAAGTATCTCGGCAATTATATCCGCCTTTGTTGTTGCTGTAAGTGTGATTTCCTGTTCTGCTGCGAGACTTCTCAGCTGAGCTACGGTAAGTGCTTCGAGCTCTTCCTGTGAGAGCTCATTGTCGCTGTTGGTGTCAGCTGTAGCAAATACCGTAGTCTGCTCTTCCTCAGTTGAAGCCTCTTCGGTTATTTCCTCAGAAGTCTCGCTGGTTATTCCCCCAGGCTAAGCTTACCAAAGCAGTAGCACTTATCGGAGGAATCAGTCTGTACTACATCTACCCACTCAATAAGGCGGCAGATTGTTGTATTGCTCATGAAGCCAGCTTCCTTAGAAGATGCGAATGAGATGTTATCCAGATCGACGAACTGAACGCCGTCCTCGATATCACCATAGTATATAGGAGCGACATTATTTGTCGTATCGCTCGGAATCATAGCGTTTGAATATACTTCGATAGGATAGCCCATAAAGAGCTTACGTGTTGGCTGTGTCGGATCTGGCTGAAGTACAGGTCTACCGTTAAGGTCAAGCGCCTGATCAAGCACATTAAAGCCGTCCTGATTTGTTACGATCTTTGTATTATAGAGTGAACCAGGATCAAGGTCGACATTGATAGAAGCCTTAAGTGCTGCCCAGTCGCTGAGATTCTTTGCGGTCTTGTTTGCTTCAAGCTTTGCCTTTGCCATAGCATTTTCTGTGATAACTGCTTTTTTTGCGAATCTTCTCACGATGTAGGCGATAAGGTCGTTATCAGTAAGTGAGAGAAGTGTGTTGGAAATCTTAATGAAAGCACCTTTTTCTTTGAGTGACCAGCTCACAGGACTGAATACAGGATCAGTCGCATATGTGCCGTCAGTACCGTCTGTAAAGTCGATAAGGCCTTCTGTTTCATCATTGTCTGAAGGATAGCTACCTGTGAGAGCAGTTGTCTTCAGATAGCCACATACCTCTCTGAGGCTTCTGAACTGGCGGAGCTTCTCCTTGATCTTGGTGCGAATATCCTGAGGAAGGATATAGCCCTCACCGTGCTCGCCGTTAGGATATGTTACCGATGGAAGGAGCAGAGCATCTTCTGCTTCTGTAAGCTTTGTTCCCGAGAGCTTCTTAAGAGCTGCACGGATAAATGATGCGTTTTCCTTAGTCTGAGCAGCATCGTTCTTTGCATCGCCCTCATGGACTTCAGGCTGAGGAACCTCAATGTTAGCGGAGAGCTTGTCAAGAGCCTTCTGCTTCTCGATCTTATCAGCAAGCTCCTGCGCCTGCTTCTGCATCTTGTCAGCGTTCTCAAGATCGTCCTTGTCGAGGTAGTCCTGAGCTGTGTTAATAATTACTGCAAGCTTTGCCTGCATCTCTTCAATTTTCGACATAGTCATTTTTCCTTCTTTCTGTTGTTTTTATTTGAGGAGCCTCAGGACGTCGAGAGACATCTGCAGCTTTCTCTTGCGGTTTTTAATAGTCTCATCCTCCTTGGGTTCCGGAGACTTCGGCTGTGGCACAGGCTCCTGCATAAGAGCCTCGGGAGTATGCTTGTACATCTTGTAGCTGTCTGATATGCAGGCAGCTACGGGCTCCGTGTCAAGGAGTTCAATATCGAAGTATTCTGCCGCCTGTTCCGCAGTAAGCCACGTCTCACGGTCTATCATGCTCTTGATCTTATCCTCGGTGGTACCGTTGACGGCATGAGCCTTATAGACGTTGATGATAGACTGCTCACAGGCGTTGAGTGCCTCGATAGCCTTCTTGAAGTCGTTGGCATTGCCCCAGCAGCCACTCCACGGCTTATGGAGCATAAGCTGCGCGTACTTAGGAGCTACGACCTTATCACAGGCAAATGGAATAATTCCTGCAATACTTGCAGCGATTCCGTCAATGTGTGCGATTTTCTCTCCCGGATAGCGTGAAATTATGCTGTAAATGGCAAGTCCACCGAAGACGTCACCGCCTCCGCTGTTAACATATACGTTAAGCTTCTTGTGGCTGCCGCCCTCGGCAGTGAGTTCGGCGAGAAAATCGGCAACGTCCTGGGGTGCTTTGTCTTCCTCGAACCACTTGCTGATCCATGTAGCTGAGCAGATATCTCCGTAGAAGCGGAGTTCTGCGCTCTCATCGTCTGTGCTATCATAGATCATATAGCCACAGTCCTTGACTGCGCCTGTCTTGTCTTTCTGAGTGAACTGGTACTTTTTCGTTTTTCTCACCTCCTTATAGTGGCACATAGTCTACGGCTTTGGTGTTCTTCAGCTCGACGCTGAAAACATGGTCGAAGTTATATATTCCGATCCATGCGCCTTTTTTCTTGACGATAACAGCCTTGCCATCGTAAGCGTAGTCGTCCCATTCTCCTTCTTTGTAGGATATGGTCTCACCACTCTTGAAGGTGATCTCTATTGTGTCCGCATATTCCATTTACTTGTTGCCTCCTTTATCATACTGCTTCCCGAGCATACTAAGTGGTATAGCCGCACCATTGCCGAGTATAAGCTGATCAGTGCCCGGTATGAACGGCAGATTTTCACGCTTACGGGCCTCTGCAATCTGCAAGAAACCACCGGTGATGCCCGTGCTGTATGCCTTGTAACGGGCCTCTATATCAGCTCTGAGATATACGTCTGCATTAGCCTGTATGAAGAGCTTTTCCTGCTCCTCTGTACTAAGAAGTTTGTATGTTGCCTCCTGCTCGTAAGCAGTGAGAACATTTTGCATTGTGTCCGAGTAGAACGCTCTGTTCTGCTGCTCGATGTTGCTGTAGGTGCTTTTCTCCATGTCATTAAGTTGAAAGCTCTTGACGCCGAAAGCATTAGCAATATGTCTCGTAGTAAGGCCGTTGAGTTCAAAGAACTGAGAATTGACAAGCTTCGTTTCCAACTGCTGTACTCCGAAGTCAGTGGGGATTGGTATCACAGAACCTGCGTTCTGAGCTCCTGAGAGATTTGCAAATTTTTTCTTGATCTGAGCCGAGCGTGTTTTATCGAGATCGCCTGTGTAAGTGACGATGATAGGATCCTGCAATCCGTGGCTGTACTTCTCGTTTACGACCTGTTGCGCATATTTTTCCTGGCTAAGGGTATCAACAAGATATTTCTGTATCGAATTTCCCTTTATACCGTCAGTCGAGAAATACTTGTGATGAACTATCCTGTCAGAGGTATATATGGACTGCTTACCGCTGCGTGGATCGGTATAAAGGTAATACACCGAGTTTGGAGCACTGAGTATGCCTGCGTTATCAACGATAATCTCTACATAGTTGCTGTCGAGAAGGTATATTTCCTCGATTTTTCCACGTCTGAAAAGGTACACCCAGAAGGTATTCCCTGTACTTAGCCGCTGAAATTCCGATGCCCACAGGAAATCATGAGCTGTCATGAAGCGATTAGGGCGAAGTTTTAAAAGCCTGTTAAGATGATGCTTCGTCTCCTTCGCGCCGTCGCCGTCGTGCTCGTAAACCTTAAAAGGTACCTTTGCGAGTGCATTGCAGCGTATCAGCATACAGGCATAATATGTAGCGGCATTAAGATTATTTTTTACAAGAGCATTTGAAAAGCCCTGCCTGTTGAAAAACTCATTCAGCTGCTGTATTGTCACGACGCCTGCAGGTTGTTCCTGCTCCGTAGTTGCAGTCGTTTCCTCCGTTGCCTGCTCCGTGGGAGTCTCCACTTCATTGGCTATCTTTTTTCTGCGCTTGAACAGCGACATCTTATCACCAGCTTTCACTTTCGAGCCACTTGTCTACATCTACCGTAACGGTGGCAAATACATGATATAAGGCGAGCTTAAAGGCACAGAGAGTAGCGTCAACCGGGTCAACTCTGCGCTTTGTAGCATCCTTGTCTACTTTGATCAATCCATTATTAGTGCGAACTACAGCATTACCTATCGCGTAGTTAAGCAATGGATTGTTGATAAATATTACATTCTGACAGTATACCTGCTCACGGAATCCTGCCGTACTTTCATTGAGTGACTTGTGAGACTGATACACTTCTATGACATCGTATCCTTCGTCACTGAGTTCAAGCATGAGCTTTCCTGCATTAGCCGGATCGAAACAGAGCGACTGTATGATAAGTCCCTGCGAGCTACAGAAACCACGCACATAATTCATAACAGCGTTCTGATCTACAATCTCGGTATTCGTGACTGTGAGCCAGCCGTTTCGCTCCCATGCGTCATACGGCATCTTGTCAACTCTGCACCGCTCCACGAGCTTCTCACGGTTTGGAATGAAACTGTGTGAGAACAGAATATACTTCACTGTCTCACCGTCCTTGTAAGGAATTATGAAACTTACCGATGTAAGGTCTATCTTCGCAGACATATCGAAGCCCACGTATACGGGCAGCCCTCGGATATCTACGGGAAGTGAGCTGACTTTGCAACGATTCCACTTCGCCATATCCATATAGCCGTTGATTTTTGCCTGCACCCAGACATTAAGTACTTTCGTAAGAAAAGAAATAAGCTTTTCGGGAATCTCTTTTGCTATGATATAGTCGTCATGCATGAGCTTTCTGCCTGCTGCATATGATGATCTTACCGGATTTGCCATTTCTACAAGCATATCGTAGGTTTTATCATTGAGCTCGATATCAGGATCTGCTTCAAAGATATCTATGAGATACTCGTCGTTTATTATCTCGGGCTTGTCAGGGTCAAGGACATCGCTGCAATACATATATTCCTGCTG
>CAMYYQ010000108.1 GCA_947303535.1 uncultured Ruminococcus sp. | reverse complement strand
CGCTTCATGTGCTTCATGTTTGAAACATCATGCTTCATTTCATGACCGAAGCCGAATCCGAGCACTATGACCATCATCATTCCGATCCTGTCGGTATGCCTTTTGAAATCAAGACTCAGTCTTCCGTCACTCTCAGGCATGGTATCGCCCAGCATCTTTGCCACCCATGCCTTGCAAAAGCAAGCCGCAGGCATAAATGCTGTAAGAAGCAATCCTCTGCTCATAAGAATAAGTATAAATCTGTAAAATTTTTCCATAAAATTTCCTGTATCTCCAATGCTGTATTTATTTTTTCATCAAAGGCTCTATCCATTCAACAGACTGCCATATCCATGTATTCACACTGTTTATTGCGTTATCGAACGGCTGGCTTATCTCAGGGATATTTGCAGCAAGCATAAGAAGAATGAAAAATGCAGTGCTTAACTGACGCTGATGCGCATATACCCAGCTGTCAGCTTTTACAGGCAAAAATGCCCTTACAAGATTAAAGCCGTCCAGCGGCGGCAGAGGTATCAGATTGAACAAGGCAAGGGCTACATTGATATAAACAGAATAGATCAACAGCATCAGTACCGCGCCGAGTATATTGTGCTCACTTCTCATGATCTCTGACAAATCGGTCATATATACGACCTCTTGTCCTGCCCTTGTACAAATCAGGACTTCATATACTACAGCACTGAGAAAAGCTGCTATAAGATTTGAGAGCGGACCTGCCGCAGATACAAGGGCATAGCCTGCACGGCGTTTTTTCAGATTGGAAACATTGACCGGTACCGGTTTTGCCCAGCCAAATCCGAGAAAGAGCATCAGTATAAGACCTGCAATATCAAGATGAACGATAGGATTAAGCGATATCCTTCCCTTTTTTTCTGCTGTATCATCTCCGAGCCATTTAGCCATGAGAGCGTGTGCGGATTCGTGTATAGGGATTATAAGAAGAAATACTATTATCCTTATGGCATATAGTATAAGATCGTCAGTTGTAAATCCTCCGAAAAACATTATTTATCCTTTCTGCTGCCGAGCAAAAAATACTCAGCCAATAGTTATACAATATATATTATACAACATAGCGGCATATATTTCAAGTAAAAAAAGAGATTTTACAGGTGCGAAAAAAAAATTTTTGTTTTTTTTTAAAAAACACTTGCTTTTTTTCTCATAATGTGATAAAATAATCATGTTGTATTTTTACAGGTTAGTTAAGGAGGTGCAACCTAATGGCAAAATGTGATATCTGCGGAAAGGGCGTAACCTTTGGTATCAAGGTTTCCCACTCACACAGACGTTCAAACAGAACATGGAAGCCTAACGTAAAGCGTGTTAAGGCTATCGTCAAGGGTACTCCTTGTCATATCTACGCTTGCTCAAGATGCTTACGTTCTGGTAAGGTCGAGAGAGCTTGATCATGAAGAAGTAAATAAAGAGCGTTCCACTTCGGAACGCTCTTTTTTCGTTATACACAAGCTTATTTTATCGGCTCGGATTTGGTGATTTTATAATATAAAAAGCATATAGTGCTATTGTAATTTCATCATTTATCCAAAATTGCTGCAAAAGGCTATTATTTTCAGCTATTTTGTGATATAATAAATGCAATTGCATTCATTATATTTTATCTAAGCCCTTGCAGATACGCAAATCAGAGATTTGCTCCCTGCATATCGGGCAATTATATCATAACGCTTCGCTTATATGATATAATAAAAAACCGTGAATTATAATATTCACATGACAAATAATGTTTAAATGGGGGTAAACATTTAAATAATGAACATTAAACCAATACGTAATGATCTTATCAGGTACATATTGGCGAATGTTATCAGCTCTATCGGTGTATCAATATATATTCTTATTGATACGTTTTTTATTTCCAAGGGGATGGGGGCAGAAGGACTTGCCGCCTTGAATCTTGCTCTGCCTGTCTTTAACTTTCTTAACGGTTTCGGACTTATGCTCGGTATGGGCGGCGGAAGCAAATTCTCTATGCTTTATTGCAGAACTGAACGCATCGAAACAGACAGGATATTTACAAATGCGTTTATATCCATGCTGGCTGTCAGCGCAGTTTTTGAGATAACAGGCATTTTCTTCTCAAAACAGTTTACACATTTACTCGGAGCAGACACAACTATTTTCAGACTTTCACACGATTACTTAAAGATCATATTACTATTCTCTCCTGCTTTCCTGATGAACAATATCATGGCTTGCTTTATGCGCAATGACTGCGCTCCGCGGCTTGCCATGCTGGGAATGCTGAGTGGTAGCCTTGCCAATATAATACTCGATTATGTATTCATCTTCAAGCTCGGTATGGGCATGAAGGGCGCTGCACTTGCAACGTGCATATCACCTTTCGTAAGCATGAGCATAATGAGTATCCACATAATAACGGGCTGGAACGCTTTCAGTCTGAGATTGATGCGTCCGTCATGGAGCATCATCAAGGAGATAGTCTCACTGGGACTTCATTCGTTTTTCACGGAGATATCGGGCGGCTTGGTGCTTATGATATTCAATTTCGTGATATACCGCCTTATGGGCAATACAGGTATTGCCGCATACGGTGTCATAGCCAATATCGGTATCGTCTTTACAGCCATATTTGTGGGACTTTCCAGCGGCATACAGCCTCTTCTGTGCCGATATCACGGCAGAAATGACAATGCTGCAATAAAATATACCCTGCGGTTATCCATAAGGATCGCACTTGCTCTGGCTGCTCTGTCATACGTTCTGATATATACGCAGACATCGAATATCGTAAGTCTGTTCAACAGCAGCGGCGACAGCAAAATGCAGGTTATTGCAGAAAACGGACTCAGGATATACTTCCTTTTCATGCCGTTTATGGGTATCAATACCATTGTGTCGGTATTCTTCATGTCAGACGAAATGCCACACAGTGCTCAGCTCATATCTCTGCTGAGAGGAACCTTCCTCGTTATCCCGGCGGCATTTATAGCCTACTTCCTGCAAAGCATAGGGCTTGTATGGCTGGCTGTGCCAATATCTGAAGCGCTCACTATGATAATGGCAGTCGGTTTGTTCCACCTGCGAAAAAGAAAAAAGCACACAGAAAAGCTGTGGCTTGCATATAACAAGATATAAAATATCCCGAAAGGAGTCATATACGGCTTCTTTCGGGTCATTTTTTTATAATTATCAGAGTATACGCTCAGGTTCGCCAACGGGAGGCATGATAAATGCTGTTGCATCTTCAAGGTGGAATATCTTCATCTTGAAGCCTGTCTGCTCGTTGTATATCTGCTTGAGAAGCGGACTTGTTGCATACATTGCCTCAGTATACTTAGGATCATCGTCAAAAACGATCTTTCCTGTGTAGCGGAGCCATACTCCGTCAGGCTTGCAGGCAACTATCTCGCAGAGAGGGTTTGCGAGCATCTGTCTGTATACAGCCTTGAAGTCACCTACCGCAAACATTACCTTGCCGTCCATTTCAATGTGTGAACCGAAAGGTCTCAGCTTAGGCTGTGCTCCGTCATTTGTTGCGATGAAGAACATTCCTGCTTCTGTAAGAAAATCGTAGATCCTGCTCATGTTAAATAAACCTCCTTATATTATCGCCTTGCGGCGTTTATATCAGTCATCAAAAAGCGGAGTCGAGAAATATCTCTCGGCTGTATCGGGAAGTATAGTTACAACTGTCTTTCCCTCGCCCAGCTTCTCGGCAAGCTTCAGAGCTGCCGCTACGTTGGTACCGCTTGATATACCGCACATTATGCCCTCTTTTGATGCGAGGTCTTTTGCGGTCTGTATAGCTTCCTCATCGGTAACTATATATATATCGTCATAAATTTTCTGATTAAGGATATCGGGGATTATTCCGTCACCGATGCCCATTTGCAGGTGTGTGCCGATGTTTCCGCCTGCAAGGATAGCTGCGTTTTCAGGCTCGACTGCCCATATGACCATGTCGGGATACTGAGCTTTCAGAGCTTCACCGATACCTGTGATAGTACCGCCTGTGCCTATTCCCGAGCAGAAACCGTCTATCTTTACTGCGGTCTGCTCAAGTATCTCAAGTGCTGTGTGGAATTTATGTGCTCCGATATTGTTTACATTGCTGAACTGTTGAGGAACGAAAACATTTTCGTCCTCTTCCGCCATTCTCAGTGCTGTATCAAGGCACTCCTGTATGCACTTTCCTATATCGCCGTCATCGTGGATAAGAATTACCTCTGCACCGTAGTGATTAACGAGCTTTCTGCGCTCCTCACTTACGGAATCAGGCATTATTATAATTGTTTTATAGCCCTTAACAGCTCCCACCAGAGCAAGACCTATACCCTGATTTCCGCTTGTCGGCTCAACTATTATGGTATTTTCGTTTATTTTTCCTTCCCTTTCGGCATGGCGTATCATATTGTACGCTGTACGTGTTTTTATAGAACCGCCTACGTTCAGTCCCTCGAACTTAACGAGAACATCTGCATTACCCTTTTTGTTCATTCGGTTAAGCTTTATCATCGGAGTATGTCCCATAGCTTCCAGAACATTATTATAAATCATCTCACGCGCTCCTTATGTCATAATTACATTAGCATTACCATTATACTATACTTCTGTGCAAAAGGCAAGAACTTTTTGCACACAGTAATATTTATTTTCCATTTTACTAACTGCAATATACCTTTGAAGTTATATGCATGAGTTTATAACAAATATTTTATTCACGAATATCAATATTTTTTCATTTATAAATGAGTAATTCACGGGCTGTCGAGGACGCCAGCCCCTACATGAGGCAATCATTTTCTTATCGGGATTGACGTGCGAACACTGTTCGCCCATACAGTGAGTCATTTGGGATTTATACGTAATTGGCGGACGACCAATGGTCGTCCCTACAGTGCGTTCACGTTACTTGCATCGTAAGGCGCGGACTGCCAAATAAGCAGTGCCCCAAATCTGTGATTTGGCTGGCAATGCTATATGCAGAGCTGGCAGCCCCTACACATAGTTACAACATACATATGGTTAAATTAAAAAGGGCGGATAATATCCGCCCCTATGCGGAACGCCGAGGGTGACTCCCTACAGTGTAGGGAGATGTCCGAAGGACAGAGGGGCGCGGCTCCTGTTGGGAGGCGTTCCCTACTATGCACTAATCACTACTCACTACTCACTCGCAGACTAATTATTCTTCGGCAGCAGCAAACTGGCTCTCGTGACGGGTGAAAAAGTCCGTTCTCGGAGGCAGGAATTTCAGCTTATGGTCATTGCCTGTGAAGTATGTCAGCGGTTCGAGGATAGTATCCCATGACCAGATACGCTCGTCTACTTCCAGGTACTCGCGGAGCTTCTCAGTGCCGAAAGGAGCCATCGGGTGGAGCAGAACGCCTGCAATACGGCTGATATCGTCGAGTGTGGTTGCAATATATTC
>CAMYYQ010000107.1 GCA_947303535.1 uncultured Ruminococcus sp. | reverse complement strand
GAGGAGCGGTGGTATTCTGATGAATATTGTACTTATCGTTATAGGCAAGCTGAAAGAGGACTATCTCCGCAGTGCCTGTGCAGAATACATAAAGCGTCTCGGAAGATACTGTACATTCGAGCTCCATGAGCTTGACGAGTGCAGGCTCAGCGATTCTCCGTCGGATAAGGAGATAGCAGCTGCACTTAAAAAGGAAGCCGAGCAGATAAAGCGTTACGCAAAGGGCATGATAGTGCCTATGTGTATCGAGGGAAAGCAGCTTTCAAGCCCTGAGCTTTCTGAGAAAATAACAGATGCAGGCGTAAGCGGTCAAAGCACTGTTACATTTATAATAGGCAGCTCATTCGGACTTTATCCCGAGATAAAGTCAATGGGTACTTTGAAACTCTCCATGTCGAAAATGACATTTCCGCACCAGCTTGCAAGGGTAATGCTCCTTGAGCAGATATACCGCGCTTTTCAGATAGCTGAGGGCGGAAAATACCATAAATGACAAAAACGGACAAAACTGTCCGTTTTTTGCTTTATATGGCGGAGCGGGCAGCATTGTACTTGACAGCATAATGCGCTTGTGATATAATTAAAAGATACTATGGATTTTTATGCGCTTTTTCAGAAATATCCCGAAAATGCGCTTTTCAAGGAGCAATAAATGAGTACGATAAAAGAACTTTATGATTACAGACAGATGATATTCAGTCTTGTGAAAAAGGACCTCCGAGGACGCTATAAAGGCTCTGTTCTGGGCTTTTTGTGGACGTTCATCAACCCTCTTTTACAGCTGATTATATATACGCTGGTATTCAGTCACTTTCTCCCGGCAGCAGTTGACAGGTATTATCTTCACCTTTTCGTGGCACTGATACCGTGGATATTCTTCTCATCGTCCATAACTGTGGGCGCAGCGTCCATTATCTCGCAGAAAGACCTTGTAAAGAAGATATACTTTCCGCGAATGGTAATACCCATATCCTATGTTACAAGCTGCTTTGTGAATATGCTGCTGTGCTTCATAGTAATATTTGGTGTTATAATAGTAACGGGAGCAGGGATAAACTTCCTTGCGGTACTGACATTGCCTGTGATAATGATAGTTGAGTATATCTTTGCTCTTGGAATGGCTCTGCTTACATCGGCGATAACGGTCTATTTCAGAGATATGGAGCATATCCTCGGTATCGTATCTATGGCTTGGATGTATCTCACCCCTGTGGTATACCCAAAGTCCATGATCCCCGAGAAGTATCAAAAGATCTTCAATCTCAATCCGATGACACCTATCATCGACTGCTACAGAACTGTTCTGTACCATAAGCGTATACCTGATCTTTCAACTCTTCTGATCGCTGTAGCTCTGGGAGTATTCTTCCTTATATTCGGCGCACTGGTATTCAATAAGCTTCAAAAGCACTTTGCGGAGGAACTGTAATGGCTGAAAATGAAATTGCAATAGAAGTCAGAGATGTGACCAAAAGCTTCAAGGTGTATCTCGACAAGGGCGCACAGCTCAAGGAACGCCTGCTTTTCCGCAAGCGCTGCAAATATGAGGAGCGAAAGGTGCTCCGCGGCATAAGCTTTGATGTAAAAAAGGGAGAGGCTATCGGACTTATAGGTCATAACGGCTGCGGCAAGAGTACGACCTTGAAGCTTCTCACAAGGATAATGTATCCCGACAGCGGAACAATAAAACTAAAAGGCAGAGTTTCAAGCCTTATCGAGCTTGGAGCAGGCTTCCACCCCGATATGAGCGGCAGGGAGAACATTTACACCAATGCGGCTATATTCGGACTTACAAAAAAGGAAATTGATGCACGACTTGACGATATAATCGAGTTTTCCGAGCTTGCGGACTTCATCGACAATCCCGTTCGTACCTATTCATCGGGAATGTATATGCGTCTTGCATTTTCCGTAGCAATAAACGTTGATGCGGATATTCTTCTCATTGACGAGATACTTGCGGTAGGCGATGCCAACTTCCAGGCAAAGTGCTTCAACAAGCTGAGAGAGATAAAGTCGCAGGGTACTACAATAGTTATAGTATCCCATTCTCTCGGACAGATAGAGCAGATATGCGACCGCTCCATATGGATACACGAGGGACTTATCAAGGCGGAAGGTCCGCCTAAGGAGATAGACCTTGAGTATCTTGACTATATGAGCAGAAAGCGTCAGGAGCTTATGAAAGCGGCTGAGGCCGGTTCGGAAAAAGCAGAATTTTCTGAAAATAAGCAGGGCAAACGCTGGGGAAGCGGACAGGCTCGCATAAAGAGAGTCCGTTCATTCTCTGCTGACGGTACCGAGCAGAGCGCGTTCCGTATCGGCGAGGATATAAAGCTCATCGTGGACTATACGGTGAAAGAGCCTGTAGACGATGCTGTATTCGGTATAGGAGTGTTTGACCTCAACGGCATACAGTGCTACGGCACTAATACAAGAATAGACAAAGTCCCCGATTTTGTCATCGACAAGGACGGTACAGTTGAGATCGTGCTGAAAAAAGTCATGCTTCTCGGCGGTACTTACAATCTTGACATAGCTATCGAACAGGGTGAAGGCATACCTGTTGATTATTACAGACAGGCACATAAAATAGAAATGATATCGGCAGAGGGCGATGCAGGAGTATTCCGCATTGAACACACATGGGATTTCCAGAGGTAAGATATGAGCTATTTATCACAGTTTATTGAAAATGCAAGACACCAGAGAGGCATCAAGGGAACTATAAAAAGAAAGCTTTTTGGCGGTATCTATTCCGCGCTTGAAGCTGCTGACAAGGAATATTCCGACAAGACCAGTATATTTGACGACGGCGCTCAGCGCATAAGAAACGAATTTGAGCCTACCTGCGTCAATGTAAGGAACAACAATGCCATGATCGAGCGTCTCACAAGTGAGAACGAGCTGATGAAAACGAAGATAGCAAGCCTTGAAAAGAAGCTGAAAGCAGCTTCTGCGGCTGTTTCCGCAGAGAGCGCAGCTCCTGCGGCGGTGGCTGTACCTGCTGAAAGCGGCTCTGATTATGATGATATCGACTATTTCGATTTCGAGAACCATTTCCGCGGTTCTATCGAAAGTATAAAGAAGTCGCAGGAATACTACCTTAAATTCTTCCGTGACAAGAAAAAGGTGATAGATATAGGCTGCGGCAGGGGAGAATTTCTCTCACTCATGCAGGATAACGGCGTAACAGCCGAGGGCGTGGATATATATGAGCCTTATGTGGAATACTGCAATATGAAAGGACTCAAAGCCACCTGCGGCGACGGTGCGGACTTCCTTGCAAAGACTGAGGGCGTTGACGGCATCTTTGTGGGACAGGTGGTGGAGCATCTCAAGCCCCATCAGATATTGCAGCTGTGCAATACGGCTTATGAGCGCCTTGAAGAGGGGGGCTGTATCATTATCGAGACTCCCAACCCTACATCACTTTCGATATATACCAATGCATTCTACATAGATCCGTCGCACATAAAGCCTGTTCACCCTCTTACTATGCAGTATTACCTCGAAAAAGCAGGCTTTAAGGATATCGAGATAATCTATACCGAAAACAGCAGACCGCCCTTTGAGATACCCGAGCTGAAGCTCGAAGGCGGAGAGAATACCGAGGAATTCAACAAGGCAATGAAAAAGGTATCCGAGATGCTGTTCGGAAGTCAGGATTATGCAGTCGTTGCGACTAAGAAAGGATAAATCATGGAAAACGAAAAGATAAATATAGAAGATATAATGGCAGAGATAAAGCAGAAGATAAAGGATCAGGGACTTACTGCGGATATGCTCAGCTTTGAAGATGTGCCATATAAGAAGACAGCACAGGGCGGCTCACTTCCCGAGGCGCTTGATTATATAACTTCTCATTACTATATACAGCCCTACAAGGAGCTCAAAGGCAACCCTGTAAAGGTATTCATCAAAAAAGTTATACGCAAAATGGTCAAGTTCTACGTAGAGCCTGTAGTATTTGAGCAGAACGACTTCAATGCAAATGCAGTTACAGTTATGAAGTCTTTGGCTGACAGCAGATCCTCTGACCTCAGCGGCAGAGTAGAGACTCTTGAACTTGCGAATAAGGAGCTCCTTATCCGTCTTGACAAGCTTGAACGCGAGAACAACGAGCTTCGCAGCAGGCTTTCAGGGGAGAATGTATAATGCGTGTAGTTCAGCTTCTCCCCACCCTCTCATTCGGTGACGCTATA
Source organism: uncultured Ruminococcus sp. (assembly GCA_947303535.1). Next base: position 1,217 of record CAMYYQ010000107.1, on the reverse strand, counting down.
GGAAATGACACAATTGCTCTCAAGGGAGTTATCAGCGAAATGGGTTATGATACCGACATTTACGCCGAGAATATAGATAAAAGGCTTCCCGAGGGCATAGCTCAGAAAGCGGATAAGCTCCGCGACCTGAAAAAGGACGATGTGCTTATTTATCACAAATCCACAGGTACAGACCTGACCTTTAAGATAGACAATTACAAGTGCCGCAGGATAATGGTATACCATAACGTCACTCCTCCCGAGTTCTTCCGCCCATACAATACGGCAGCCACACAGCTTACCGAGCTTGGCTACAAGGGCGTGGAGTATCTCCGCGACAAGATAGACTATGTACTGGCGGTATCGGCGTATAACAGGTCTGAGCTGGTAAAAATGGGCTATACCTGTCCTATGGACATAAGACCCATACTCATAAAGTTTGATGACTACAGACAGACGCCCGATGAAGCAACTATAAAGAAGTACAGCGACGGAAAGAAAAACCTGGTTTTCGTCGGAAGAATAGCTCCCAACAAGAAGCAGGAAAATGTTATCAGAGCTTTCTACTGCTATAAAAAGCTCGATCCCGAGTCCAGACTCATACTTGTAGGCTCTTCAAAAGGTATGGAGAATTATTACGAGCGTCTCAAAAAATATGCAAACGCCCTTGGCATAGGCGATGATGTTATATTCCCGGGACATATAAAGTTCAGCGAGATACTGGCGTATTACCGCCTTGCAGATGCATTTGTCTGTATGAGTGAGCATGAGGGCTTCTGCGTACCGCTGGTGGAAGCAATGTTCTTTGATGTTCCCGTAATAGCCTATGATACCAGTGCTATATCGGACACTCTCGGCGGAAGCGGCGTACTTCTCGATAATAACGATCCCGTATTTGCAGCAGCTGTCATAGACAGAGTGCTTACGGACGAAAAGCTCCGCGAGAGCATCATCGAGGGACAGCGCAGACGGCTTGAAGATTTCTCATACGAGCGCATAAAAGCCACATTTGAAAAAGAGCTCACAGATTTTATAAACGGCAAAAAAGCCTGAATAAAGGATATAAAAATGAAAAAGATAGGTTTTGTTATTCCGTGGTACAGTGAAAAGATACCCGGCGGAGCAGAAATGGAGCTTCGCGGACTTACCACACATCTGCACGAAGCAGGCATAGAGGTGGAAATGCTCAGCACCTGCGTAAAGGAGTTTTCGGCAGACTGGAATGAGAATTATTTCAG
>CAMYYQ010000106.1 GCA_947303535.1 uncultured Ruminococcus sp. | reverse complement strand
ACTTAAATCTCCTGTCTGTGGTCTCTTTATCTCCTCTGAACACCTTATAATTGTCTGAAACAACTATGCTGAAAAATCTTGGCGAAATAATATAGCTTGCTCCTTCAAAAGAGAGTCTGTACTCATCATTTACTTTATTTTCAGCTTTGAAAGCAATAGGGCGATCTACTGTTACAGTTTTTGCCTCATCACTTCCGATGAGAGTATATTCATCATCAGGTTTTATAGTGATCTCAGAGCCGTGTTTGCAGAATCCGTCCTCAGGAATACCTGAGATAGTGACATTTACAACATCAGCCGCCACCTCTGCCTTAAAATAAGCATCATATTCAAGCTTATTTCCCGAAGCCGACTTTCTTCTGTATTCGGTCTTATCAATGCTTACCTTTTCAGCAGACGGAACTTCGCTGCTGCCAACTGTTATAGTACCGCCGTTCTCACCGTTGTATTCACAGGCAGGCGAACTCATGGCAAACATTCTCTTTGCCATGACATAAAAATCCGTCTCGGGAATACCTCCGTTGACAACAACAGTGTAAGTCTTAGTGTTTTGTTGAGTAGTAGTTGTAGTAGTTGAAGTTGTAGAAGTTGTTGTTGTGGTAGTTGTAGTAGTAGAAGTAGTAGTTTCATCGGTAGTTGTTGTAGTTGTAGTCTCTGTGTTTTCTTGCTGATCGTTTTCCTGCTCTCCGCCTCCATTATCGCCGTCGGACACACCTACAGTATCACTTTTCAGCGTACCGACAGAAGATACAGCTGCCGAAGCAGGCAAAGTTCCGAAAGAATTTGCAACAATAACGAGAGCTGCTGTAAAAGCTATTTTCTTTTTAAAATCAAAGATACCGTTATTCACTTTGACTTCCCTCCCTTTTTAACAACATAAACCACTGCCACCCCGATCACGAGCAGAGAAGCTGCAAGTACAGGAGCAAACATATTTCTTTTTTTTCCTTTTTTCAGATCACTCTTCATTTCATCAGAAAGACCTGTCTCCGCAGCAGAAGTGCTCATTGCAGTCGTTTCCGACGCAGATACCGAAGTGCTGCTCTCCGATCTGACTGTAGACGTGATCTTTGTAACAGTGCTTGTTGAAGAAGATACCGTTGTTGTACTTTCCGCGGTAGTAACAGCAGGAGCTTTTTCAACCTTATCCTCTGCTTCTGCCGCAGGCTGCTGAACGTTGTTTTCTTCTTCATTGTTGCCGCTGTCCGACTGATCTGCTGCTGCATGATCTTTATCCGTTACGGTTATGCTGCCGCCGTTAAGAGCGGAAAAGCACTCTCTTCCGAACATAGCGTCATAACTGTTGTAAGTGAATATCATCACCTCAAAATCTCCTGCATCGTCAGGCATTGCAATGCCGTATTCACCGGCAGGTGTATTTTCAGGTATATCAACTCTCAGGACTCCTATCTGACCATTGTCGGTAAATCTGCTCCTTCCGGGAGCTTCAAAGCAGGTCGATATAGTATTTCCCGTGTCATAGCAATTATAGATATTGACTCCCGAAAGCTTATTTGATCTTGTTGCTGCTTCATAGTCACCTGCAAATCTCAGTCTGCCGTCCAGTTCAAACAGTACATTAAGTGACACGAAACCGCAGTTATTGTTTATATATACAGGCAGCTCAACGATAGTACCTCCGCTCAGCTGAGACCTGTCTATCTCACAGCTTCCCACGCTCACTTCGATATTTGAAGGAGCTTCATATTCTGCTTCCGCACAGAAGCACACACATGAATTCAGTACAGCCACAGCCGCAGCGAGATCAACTACTGATTTTACAAGCTTCATTTATTTCTCCTGTTATCGTCAATAACATCAGGATCGGCGTTAATGACGATTATATTCCTGATTATTCTGAAATCGTTTTTCTTATCCTTATTATTTCCCACAACTATGGTATCGCTGATCTCTTCCTGTTTTTTCTTGCCCACGACAACAGTTATCATGCTGCTGTCGTGCTCTTCATCGTCAGAGCCGAAATTACCTGCATTATCGTTCAGAGTACGTATGCTCATTGCCGCAGAATGAACTTTGTCCGCAGGTTCTGCGGGGCTTTTTCTTGACCTTATCTCGGATACCGTATTTGATATGACCTTGAATCTTGCCGCCAGCACAAATGCCGTAAGCATAAGAACTATGCCTATACCAAGGAATATCTGAGATATGATCTGCCATTCAAAAGATGTCATATCCTACCTCCGCTTATTCAGAACCATTTATGCTCTCAACGACTCTGTCATAGAAATTAAGGATATATTCCTTAGCCTCTGCTGCCGAATCGTCAGCGGCATTGAGTTTTTCGGTCTTATTCCTGATATCCTCAAGAAAAGCCTTCTGTTCCTTGTATGATATACCTGACTTGGCAAAATCGCTCATATTTGAATTTTCCAGATTAAGAAGAGTCTTATAGGTTTCGAGTATTATTATCTCAGAGCCTGCATTAGCCTCATCGACCAGCTTGTTCAGATCGTTCATGCTCTTCCACAGATCCTCTGAGTAATTCTTTTTGAGCAGCTCATTCTCCTTTTTCTGAGTCTGAGAATAGAAATCTCCGATAGTGCAGTATACCTGAGCTATCTCGTATTTATCGGGCTCACTGCGTTTGAATTCTGATGTCTGAGCCTCTCTGAACCATTTTACGGAAGCTATCTTGCCCGATATACTTCCGTTCTGCTCAGAGCTGTCTCCCTCATTGCCGTAAAAATAATAATACCAGTAAAGTATGCCAAGCTCATAGGCTATCTCCTCATACTGAGGCGACTGTTTGAGCTGATTGATATTCTCATTTATAAGAGCAAGTATCTGTTCCGTCTCTTTTGCATCAAATACCATGTCATTTTTATAGAGCTCGATAAGCTTGAGATAAGCGTCCGCGTAAGAACCGTCAGCGTTTATAACGTCCTCAAAGGCTTCCGACCTTGCGGAATACTCACCCGAATTCTCCGCCTTTTCGACCAGCTTATTGAAATCCTCGCTCCTGCTCTTGTTTGCCATTATATTTGCAAACAGTGATATTCCGAGACAAAGCACGGCAAATCCTGCAACGATGCTTGTTGCACGAAGATATGTGTGATTATCGGTCCTTTCAAGCTCTTCATACAGCTCATCGCACGAGCGGTATCTCTTGGACGTATCCTCATTCACGCACTTGCGTATTATTCTCACAAGACCTGCATTAGTGCCCTTGTCGAACACAAATCGCTCCGCAGAGCTTACGAATTCGCCGTTTGCCGAAACGTTTTTGGGCTTCTTGCCTGTAAGCATATGGTACATGGTAGCACCTATATTAAAGATATCGGTCTGTTCGTCAAGCTCCTGCTCATAGAACTGCTCAGGCGAAGCATAAGCAGGCGTATAGGCAAACGCACCGCTTCGCCTTTCGATAACAGAACCGAAATCAATAAATTTCAGCCGTCCGAACTTATCAGGTCTGCGTGAGTTCTCAAAGTCCTCCTCATTTCTCACGACCATGATATTATCGGGCTTCATATCGCTGTGTATAAGACCGCACTTGTGGATAAATGACATAACACGGCAGATATCCTTTGAGTATCTCAGCATTGTCTTATGTCGGAAAGGTCCGTATGCAAGAAGCTTTTCCATAGAAACGCCGTTGATATAGTCCTGAACTATATACAGTGCGTCGGGATCGTTGTCGATGATCTCGATTATATTAGGGAAAAAGGAGTTTTTAGCGTCCTTTTCATAGAATTCCTTGATAAGCAGAGACTCCTGCCTTGCATTGTAAGCATCTGTGCCGTTGGTCTTCATGACCTCCTTAACGGCACGCTGAGCATTATTTGCTTTCAGATCGACAGCTCGGTAAACGACCGAAGTTCCGCCTTTGCCTGCAACATTGACGATCTTATATCTGTTTTCAAGGACAAAGCCTTTATTTAGCAAATAGATCTCCTCGCTTTCAGCAGAGTTTTACCATAAGGGCGGTGATATTGTCTTTTTCTCCGCGCTGGATGACCTGATCCTTCAGCTTTTCGAGATTTGACTTCATAGTTTTCTCGTCTTTGTTTGCAGAGGGACTAAGTGCCTTGTGTATTTCCTCAGATGATATCTTTTTTCTGAACCCGTCCGAACACAGCATATACACATCGCCCTTGCTGTAGGGAGATATACTGTAATCATATGAAGTATCATCAAGACCTGCACCGATACAGTTTGTGAGCTGGTTCTGTCTCGGGTCTTTCTCAGCCATTTCCTGAGTGATGATACCGTCCCTTACCTCCTGAGCCACTACGGAGTGATCGGAGGTGAGGACTTCTATCTCATCGTTGGTTATCTTGTATAGACGGGTATCACCAACATGAGCAGTGAGCACGTTACCGAACTTAGGAAGTATGAGCAGCCCCGTGAAGGTAGTAGCCATATCCGAGGAATGTCTGTCCGCATAATCGTTTATGCGCTCATTCAGCTCGTGGAGCCTGTCGTCAAGCGACTCTCTTATTTTAAGGATAGAAGCGGAATTTCTCATAAGCTCCGCAAAGTCATCAGCAAACCATTCGTTTATGCGCTTGCATACGTAACCGCTTGCCTTTTCACCTGCCGAAAGACCGCCGACACCGTCGCAGACAGCTCCGAAGAATATCTTCTCGCCGTCATACTCAGCTTCCGAGATAAACAGTGAGTCCTGATTGACCTTTCTTACAGCACCCTCGGTAGTCACATAAGAAAAAAAGTATTCCATGCTGCCTCACCGTCAGCTTTCTTCAAAGAATGTATAGCCTATGCCGTGGTACAGGAAATTACAGCCTGAAAAGACGCTTATCCTGTCGCCAACAGCCACCTCATCACCCTCAACGCTCAGGGACTGGCATGAGATATTTTCAATAAAAATGCTGTGTCTGTTCTTGGTATTATCCCGTCCCACGATCATACCTGACAATTCCGCACAGGTGAAAGGATAAACAAATACAGGTATCCTCTCCTTGCTTGAGGAGTTGATGATATAGGCAAGCTTTTTCATATTCGCCTTCTGCTGGGAAGATTTTTTCGCATCTGTTCCCTTGTCGCCCACTAATACCGTAGCCGAATCCGTATCATTGACATTGAATACGAAAGGCAGATCGCATATATATATAACATCGCCGCTGGTAAGCTTTTCCTTTATTATACGCTCGCCGTTCTCGGCATAGCTGTTGAGGAAAGTACCGTTTGCGGACTCTTTATCTTCTACATAGAAAGTACCGTTTTCATAGCTTATGACAGCGTGTACCTTTGAAACAGTCCCCTTGTCCGTAAGAGCAAGGTCATTGCCTGCACGGCGGCCTATAGTAAACGGGAAATGGTCAATAGGTATCTCCCTGTTATTTTCATCTTTTAGGAAAGCAGGGCAATCCGAAACACGCTTGCGGCTCACAAGGATAGTATGATCCCCGTCGTCATCAGCAGCTGCTGATGCACCGTTTTTT
>CAMYYQ010000105.1 GCA_947303535.1 uncultured Ruminococcus sp. | reverse complement strand
CGACGAAGAAGAGAAGATATATCTTAATGAACAGCAGAAGAAAGCGGTCTACAGGTTCGGCGGATGTTTTTTCTGGATATTTACATTTCCTTTTATTATAACAGGATTAGTTTTTTTAGTTGTCGGAACTACTCAGTATTTTAAGGCTCGTGAGAAAGAGAGAGTCTGCACAGAGCTTGTAAAGGGAATAATGACATATGAGAATGTTGTAGAAGAGACAATGCGCGATGAGTACAATAATATAATAGGAAAATCCAAATCTTATTCAGGTCCCCGCGTGGTCAAATATACCTATAACGGACGTGAATACGTTTATAGATCAGGTTATTTTGAGGAACAGGATCACTTTGAACTGAATGAAGAGGTCGATGTATATGTTGAGCCTGTTAACCCGGACAATTCTTATGTGCCTTCTGATAAAGGACATACTTCTGAAAGCTGGCGTGAGCTCATCATTGCAGGTGCAATAGTGAGCGTGTTATCCGTTTTGGTAGAGGTTTGGAATTATTGGTCAACACAAAAAAGCTAAAATCAGCGGATTACTTTTAAAATGTGTTGAGAAGTAAAGTATTGAATATATTCAGAGTGCAGAATACTTCGTATTTGCAGCTCTGTGTATAATGATAAAGTTAAAAAAGGAAATACAAATGAAACACTTTAATAATGATGAAAATTTCAATAATTATAATAGAATAAGTTACAAAGATCCTGAATTTGATTCTCTGCCTGATGAAGAAAAGGTGAAATACCTGACAAAAGGGCAGAAACGCGCTGTAATGTCGTGTGCGACCATGTTTTTCGGATTTATAGCATTGATATTTGTGGTGATCGGAGTATTAATGATAAAATCCAATTTTGACGCAAAAAGCTCATTGGAAAAGTCTCACAGACAGTGTTCTGAACTGGTCGAAGGTACTGTTACAAAGATCAACAGCAAGGTGTTCACTGAAACGGACAGCGATGACAATGTTACAGAAAGGACAGGCTATGCTCCTGAATTCACATACACGTATAATGGACGTGAATATACTTACAAAGCCCATTATTACAAGGATAGATCGGTTTATGAGATCGGTGATAAAGAGGAGATCTATATAAACCCTGATGATCCTGCTCAGGTATATATACCTGATTACGATGTCAGGAATAATCGAGGAAATGGTAATCTTATTATCGGCATAATAATTATAATAGTTTCTGTCGGAGTGTTCCTTATCAATATTATTGCGACAGGAATAAAAATGTATAAAAAAAGTGATTATTAAAGGAGAAATAAATGAATATATTCAGAGCACAAAATGCTTCGGGACTTGCGGATATAAGAATAAAGTATCTGCGCGAGGACTTCCCTGAAATGACAGATGCAGAAGCTGCAAAAATAAAGGCAAGGCTGCCGCGGTATTATGCAGATCACCTCAACTGCGATTTCTTTGCATATCTTGCAGAGGACGGCGGAAAGCTTGTCGGTTCGGTCTTTCTTACAGTAAGGGAGATGCCGCCTAATCCGAATTTCCCTAAAGGAAGAGTCGGAACGGTACTCAATGTCATAACAGATAAAAACTACCGCAGGCAGGGAATAGCTACAGAGCTTATGAAGCTGCTTATAGCTGACGCAAAGGTAATGGAGCTTGACTATATCGAGCTTCAGGCTTCCGAGGAAGGCTATCCGCTGTATAAGAAGTTAGGATTTGAAGAGACAGTATCACCATTCACACCAATGAAGCTTGTTTTTTGAAAGTAAAATGATAATATTGATTTTGCTTGTTTTTTTGATTTTTTTAGTGCCGGGCGTTAGGATAATAATAAATGTGAAAAAGGCAAAGAAAAAGTGTACAGAGTATGCTGATGCCACAGTTGCAGATTTCGAGACAAGATACAACAGAAGAGGAAGAGCTTCATATTATCCTGTTTTCAAATATGTATTTGAAGGAGTGGATCATAGAAGAGCGAGCTGTTTTAATTCTCAATTTCTTGGATTTAATGTGGGCGATCAGATAGGGCTTTACATTGATCCTGATGATCCTGAAATGTTTTACTGCCCGAAGGAAACAATACAAAAAGTTATTTCTAATCTGATAATTTGCAGTGAGCGAGCATTTGTTGTGTTAATTATTTATTTTAAATTTGGTATAAATAATTATATCTGACTTTTATTCAGTTCACTGAGATAAGACGATTGAAGAAGAAAGGGAGTATAGATATTGGTGAAAGATAAATGCCGGATATAGAGAATATAGAAGAATATTTATTATGGAAATTTGTATTGCTGATACCGACAGTAATAGCTCTGGTGGATTATTTAGTTATCAGAATGATGAGGCGCAAGTGTACAGAGACGGTCAGAGTCATGATCAAAAGAACGGGTGTATATTATGACGGGAAAGAAAAACTCGAGCTGGTCTATGAATATGATAATCGGTTGTATGAATCCGCAAGCGATACAAGTCTGATCAATCATTTGGAAAGAAGCGGTCAGCGTGAAATTAAGGTAAATCCAAATAACCCTGAAATGTATTATTGTCCTTCAAGACAGAAAAAACATAACTTTACAGATCTGCTTTTAGCGGCAATTGGCATTTATTTGGTAACACATATAAATTTTTAAAGATACGGAGGAATTTAAAATGGGAAAATGTATGATCATTGGCTGCGGAGGAGTTGCTTCCGTAGCAATTCACAAGTGCTGTCAGAACAGCGAGGTATTTGAGGGCATAATGATAGCGAGCCGTACCAAGTCAAAGTGCGACGCGCTGAAGGAAAAACTCCAGCCTACAACAAAGACAGTCATCGAGACAGCTCAGGTAAACGCAGACAATGTTGAAGAACTTGTTGCTCTTATCAACAGCTATAAGCCTGATGTAGTGCTCAACCTTGCACTTCCTTATCAGGACCTCACTATCATGGACGCTTGTCTCGCAACAAAGACACACTATGTTGATACTGCAAACTATGAGCCTCTTGATACTGCTAAATTCGAGTACAAGTGGCAGTGGGCATACCGTGAAAGATTTGAAAAGGCTGGCATAACAGCTCTTCTCGGAAGCGGCTTTGACCCAGGCGTAACAGGAGTATTCTCCGCATATGCTATGAAGCATCAGTTCGACGAGATAAACTACATTGATATCCTCGACTGCAACGGCGGCGACCACGGCTACCCGTTCGCTACAAACTTCAACCCTGAGATAAATATCCGTGAGGTATCTGCAAAGGGCAGCTATATCGAGGACGGCAAGTGGGTAGAGACTGAGCCTATGGAGATCAAGCGCGTTTATAACTTCAAGGGCGTAGGCGAAAAGGATATGTACCTTCTCCACCACGAGGAGCTTGAGTCTCTCGCACTTAATATCAAGGGCATCAAGCGTATCCGCTTCTTCATGACTTTCGGACAGAGCTACCTCACACATCTCAAGTGTCTTGAAAATGTAGGTATGACCTCTATCGAGCCTATTATGTATGAGGGCAGGGAGATAGTACCACTTCAGTTCCTGAAGGCTGTACTTCCTGATCCGGCTTCACTCGGTCCGAGAACAGTGGGCAAGACCAATATCGGCTGTATCTTCCGCGGAAAGAAGGACGGCAAGGACAAGAACTATTACCTTTACAATATCTGCGATCATCAGGAGTGCTACAAGGAAGTTGGCTCACAGGCTATTTCCTATACAACAGGTGTACCTGCAATGATAGGTGCAATGATGATAATGACAGGCACATGGAAAAAGGCAGGCGTTTATAACATCGAGGAATTCGATCCCGATCCGTTCATGGAAGCACTCAACAAGTGGGGACTCCCATGGGAAGAGGATTTCGATCCTACTCTTGTTGACTGATATGAGGGCTAAAAAGCTTTTAGTTTTTGCTCTTTTTGCAATATACGCTGCTGCTGCATATTATCTGCTCTTTTATATCAGGAGCAGCGTGCTGAACTTTTACACCTATGGAGAATACTTCCGCAAGTATACCAATTTCATACCTTTTCGCACCATAGTTGAGTTTGTAAGATATTACCGTGCAGATGATATTGTATACGGAGATTTCTCATTTGACAATCTTTGGGGCAATTTAGCGGTATTCATGCCTGCGGGAGTATTCTTTCCTGCGCTGTGGAAAAAGCAGCGCAGCTTCAAGGTGTTTGCGCTTACCATAGCGGCTGTTATTATAGGAGTCGAGGCGATCCAGTTCCTTACAATGCGCGGCTGCTGTGATATAGATGATTTTATCCTGAATATTTCGGGAGCATTCATAGGCTTTGCATTTTCAAAGCTTAATATAGTAAGAAAGCTGCTATTTACGGATAACAGCTGAAAAAGGAGAATAGAATAATATGAAAGGTTTTAAGAACCTCAAAAAGGTCATGGCAGCAGCTGTTGCTGCAACAATGCTTATGATGACAGGCTGCGGCAAGGACGCAGGCACATCTGATAAAAATGAGCCTACAACAGCAGCAGGACAGTCAGGTAACACTATTATCGTAACGCTTTATCCCGATAAGGCACCCATAACCTGTGAGAACTTTGAAAAGCTTGTAAATGAGGGCTTTTATAACGGACTTACATTCCACCGTGTAATTGACGGATTTATGGCACAGGGCGGCGACCCCGAGGGAACAGGCATGGGCGGCAGCAAGGAGACTATAAAGGGCGAGTTTGCTGCAAACGGCGTTGACAATCCTACATCGCATCAGCGCGGAGTAATATCAATGGCTCGCAGCAAGGATCCTGACAGCGCTTCAAGCCAGTTCTTCATCTGTTATACAGGTAATTATGCATCTTCTCTTGACGGTCAGTATGCTGCATTCGGCAATGTTACACAGGGCATGGAGGTAGTTGATGATTTCACAAAAGTACCGCGTTCAGAGGGCACTGACGGTGCAATGTCCAAGCCAAATACACCTATCGTAATGGAAAAAGTCGAGATGATCGACCCTGATGAGAACGGAATGCCGAGGGTAAAGATCACCATGAACGATTTCCTTGAATAAGCTTATGTTTGATTACACAAAAATGCCGACTCCCTGCTACGTAGTGGATGAGTCGGCGCTTATTCACAATATGGAGATACTCCGCGGCGTTTCACAGCGCACGGGAGCTAAGATACTCCTTGCTCAGAAGGCTTTTTCATGCTATCATGTCTATCCGCTGATGAAAGAATATCTCGACGGAACAGCTTGTAGCGGACTTTTCGAGGCAAAGCTGGGATATGAAGAAATGGGAAAGGAAAATCACGTTTTCTCAGCAGCTTACCGCGAAAACGAAATAGATGAGATAATATCATACTGCGGACACATTATCTTCAACTCGTTTACTCAGCTTGATAAGTACCGTGACCGAGTTCTTGCAGCAGGCAAGAAGATAGGACTCCGCATCAATCCCGAGTTTTCAACTCAGGAGGGGCACGAGATATATGATCCGTGTTCACCTAAGTCTCGACTTGGCATCACGCGGAAGAACTTCCGTACTGACGATCTTTACGGCGTTACGGGAATACATT
>CAMYYQ010000104.1 GCA_947303535.1 uncultured Ruminococcus sp. | reverse complement strand
CCGTAAAATTCATAAACACAGGCGGTACTCTCTCATTCCGCTTTGAGCGTTCCGTAAACGGTAATTGTACCATAGGCATAAAAAATACAGGTGAAGGTCTGAAAAATGACGAGATAACTCAGGTCTTTGACCGCTTCTACAAGACAGATTCATCACGAGGCAAGGATACTACAGGTCTTGGTCTCGGACTCGCTATATCACGTAAGATAGTTCATCTCCACCACGGTCACATCGTTGTTAAGAGCGTGTACGGAGAATATACCGAGTTTCTTATTCAGCTGCCTGAAAAGCAGCCAAAAGCGAAAGGATAAACAATGGACGAAAGAGATAATATTTACCGTGATCCGTCTGAAAATGACTCTCAGCAGCCCTATACTCCTCAGCATGAGATGTCAGAGGATAACAACAACGTATCAGGCGGTACACCGAATACAGAGCATAACAACGCCAATACAGGCTATGCTCCGCCTCCGCCGCAAAACGCTTACGGTCAGCAAAACGGCTATTCTCAGCCGCAGAACAACTACAATAACGGCTATCAGAACGGATACGGACAGCAGCCCCGCAGCTTCTACGATCAGCAGCCTTACGGTCAGTCGCAGCGCCCTGTGTACGACAGATTCATGTATGAACCCATTGGCTTTGAAGAGCTTGAACGCGGTCAGAACAATAACCTGAGTCCTGACGGCACAGATGCTTCACAGCGCCGCCCGAAAGGACAGTCGGCTGTAATAATATTGTTTGTTGTACTCATAATAATAGCATTGCTTATGGCGGTTTTCGGCATAGTCTATGATATCATCAACAGCAAGAATGTCGTTGATAAAATAGGTTCTCCCAAGCCTGTTATCCTGTACAGGGAATCAAAGCCCGAAAACTCAAACGATGCTGAGAAATACAAGGACGAAAACGGCAAATATACTCCTGAGGGAGCAGCTGCCCTTGTAAAGCCTTCTATCGTAAAAATATACACCTACAAAGATTACGGCAACTTCACAGCAAAGCATCCTATGGGAACAGGCTCGGGCATAGTTCTCAATGAAGACGGCTATATTGCCACAAATGCCCATGTTCTTGAATCTGAGGGCTATCACGTAGTTGAAACAGTTGACGGTGAGACTTTCTCTGCAAGGATCGTCGGCAGAGACTCAAAAACTGATATCGCTGTTATAAAAGTCGAAGCTGACGGACTCAAACCTGCTACACTCGGCAACTCTGATGAAGCTGTTGTAGGCGAGCAGGTCATCGCTATCGGTAATCCCGCAAACCTTGCAAGCACAGTTACAGACGGCATCGTTTCTGCTGTAAACAGAAAGATAAGCAGTGATTCAAGCGGCTTTGAAATGGACTGTATACAGACAAATGCTGATATAAGCCCCGGTAACTCAGGCGGTGCCCTTGTAAATATGTACGGTCAGGTCATCGGTATCACATCTTCAAAATATGTCAGCGCTGAATTTGAGGGACTTGGCTTTGCTATAACTATCAACGAAGCTACACCTGTTATCGAAGAGCTTATCAAAAAGGGCTATGTCAGCGGTCGTTTCAAGATCGGTATACAGCTCTATGATATGAGCTCTGAGGGCAATATCAAGAAGATACAGGAAGAGCTTGGATTTGATCTTCCCGAGGACTTCAAGGGAGTATACATCATAAAGATCGAAAAGGATTATGATATCGCCAATACTGATCTCAAGGAAGGCGATTTCATCACTGCTATAAACGGTACTAAGGTCAGCACCTACCATGAGCTGTACGATGCTATAAGCAGCCAGTACAAGGCAGGAGACAAGGTACCTGCTACCTGTGCTCACCTTGATAAAGACGGCGAAATAACCTATTATGACATTGAATTCAAGCTTGTGGAAGATACTTCGGGCAATTATTGATCCCACAGCTTCTTCGGACGCTTTGAATTAACACCTGCGACTCCTCCTGCTGCACCGAAAACGGTCAGCAGAAGGAGTTTTTTTATGCCTGCCCATTCCCCTAATATTGTTATCGCTGGTACAGTTATGACAACGTACAGCAAGACTCCGCAGACTGTACCGCAGATAAGTCCTTTCCTGCGCCTGTACTTACCGCAGATATAGGCAGCTGTGTATGCACCTGCTGCAAGCGATGCACCTGCAAAGGCTCTTATCATTGTCATATCCTTCATGACAAAAAATACGATCGTAGCTGTAAGAACTGCACCTACACAAATGCATAACGCTCCTGCAAGAACAGCTGCGAGCATACTGCCCCCCCAGCCTGACCACAGGCTTTTTTGTTGTCTGCGCATAAAAAACCTCCGCTGTAGAATTATTACTAATTCTATGCGGAGGTCTTATTATTTATTCTTCGTCGTTCTTCTTTTTCTTTGACTTCTTATTGTCATCATCGTCAACTACCGCAGCAGCTTCAACAGGTGAAGAAGTCTTGCCTGCTGACTTGGCTTCCTTGAAACGCTCAGCAGCTGAAACGTTCTCTGTGATAGCCCAGTTCTTTATTCTGAGCTTGTGCTTAGCACCGCCTGTTTCGATAACAACCGTATCTTCGCCCACGCTTACAACGATACCAACGATACCGCCGCCTGTAACTACTTCATCGCCTACCTGAAGGCTTTGCTGCATTTCCTTGAGCTCCTTGTCGCGCTTTTTCTGAGGTCTGATAGCTACAAAATAAAGCAGCACGAACATTACGATGAGCATGATAGGCATTGTAAGCAGACTTCCTGCTGATGCCTGCTGCTGGTTAGCTGTAGTTGCCTGCTGTGCTTCCTCGGCAAAAGCGGACATAGCTGTATATCCAGCCATTGCAGCTGTTGAGGCAGCAGCTGTAACAGAAGCGATTAACTTATTGATCTTCATATAATTATTCTCCAATCGTTTTGATTTGTAATTCATACGATGTATATTATATCATATCCCGTATTTTTTTGCAAGTACTTTAAGGCGATTTTTCGTATTTTTTTATTGTCTGTATACAGAAAAGCCGCTCCCTTAACGGGAACGGCTCTTGTTATTCGATATCTGCGATCAAACGAGCTTGATGATAGCCATTTCAGCAGCGTCACCACGGCGAGGACCGATCTTTACGATCTGTGTGTAACCACCGTTCTTATCAGCATACTTCCTGCTGACAATGATACTGCCTTCCTCGAGAGAATCAGGGAGTTCACCGAAGAAATGATAATACTTATAGCCGTTGTCCGGCATGGCATAAAAATCACTGTAAACTATTTTATCGCTGCCATTCAGACTGATATCGATAGAATAATTGAAAATGGGTTCTGCATCTGTGACGCCGTCGAGCCTCTCGATAAATGAGAACGTTTTCAGATTGTCATAGCAATAAATAATAACATCACTCGAATAGTCATATCCGCTGAACGAATCCATCGCTGACTGCGCGATCGCAAACACGACTACGCTCATGGCAGCTGCGGTAACGCAGAGAACACCGCTTCCAACTGTGCTCTTGCGCGATCTCGCCTCTGCAGAAGCAAGATTCCACCCGGCATTTCCCTTCTTAACAGCAGCGTTATTGATCAATGTCATTACTGCCCTAAATATCCACGGGAAAACCAGAGCCAGTCCGACAACACCGCAGACAAGACATCCCGTTGCCCCGTAAAAGTTTTTGCGGAAGAAGAAAAACACGATGCAGCCGGCAATGAAGAACAACCCTGCAAAAAGTCCTGCTTTGCTGTACTTATATTCAGTGTCCCTGTTGTCAAAGATAATATCTCTGATGGATGTTTTGAGAGCCTTCAGGATAGCCTTCAGAGGAATAAGGCACTCGATCAGTACTGCACCGAGAATAACACCTGCCATAAGAAAAACCGAAACGGGAGGAACGTTCAGAGGAATGATGTTTCCTTCGGAATCCGTGGTATTGAAGATCATCTCAAAGGCAGGATCTCTCAGAGTCGTATAAAGAACTACGGCAGGCACGCTTCCGAAAACGGCATAGATAACATTCTCAAGAAGAAGGATACGTCCCGTTCCCGCAGTGCTCATTCCGAGACTTCTTAATGTTCCTATGAATGACATTCGCTCGCTTACGATCCTGTTGCAGATAGATGCCGTTACGAAGATTACGAGAAGGAACGTAACCGCAAACAGAAGATACATAAATGAAGCCAATTCATCGAGCTCCTGCTCTTCCTCCTCTTCGAGCGAAATACGGGATACCCAGCCTTCGGGATAATATTCCTCAAGCATCCTGCTCGCATCTTCTATCAGGGAATCGTCTTTGACATCAACAAACAGTACACCGGTATCATCTCTTCCGCAGGACAGGACCGCTCCGGTATCTTTGTTAACCACTGCCACACGTCCTGTCAAAAGAACGTTCGCAGTATCTTCCGGAAGCATTCCTGCGATCTTAAGTTCAACTTCGTTTCCCGCCCTGTCATGAACAATAAGCGTGTCGCCTTCTTTGTATCCGAAATCTTTCGCGACCTTCATGGTGATCAGGGTCTCCATATCACCGAGTTCCACATAATCCATGAAGCCCAGATCAGAGGCCTCTCTCATATCGATTCCATAGATACTCAATCCGACGGCGGATACATATGCATACTCACCTTCAATATCTTTATAGAACCGTTCTGAATTGGAGTTGATCTCCATCATTGTGCATTCCGGGAAACCGTCAGGCAGACCCTTTACGGAGAATTCATTAACAGTGGCAATGATATCTCCTGATGTCATTGCTCCGAACATACCGACAAGCAGTCCCCTTATGGCCGATACCAGATCAAATGAGATCATTGCGCTGAGTGAACAGACAAAGATCGAGAACACGACCAGCAGCGTTCTGAGGGGTCTACCGAAAATATTCTTAAGTGAATTTTTAAGTATAATGTTCATCCTGACCAGCCCTCTTTAATACCATCTTGAAATTCTGTTCTCAGGCGCAATATACATGCCGTCGCCTTCTTTAACGTCATAAACGTCATAAAAACAGTTGAGTGTTGACAGGATGCCATTGGTCCTAATTACTTCCGGGCTGTGCGAGTCATAAGCGATAAGATCTATAATGACTACATCTGCTGTTTTTACACGCCATATAACTGCATAATTCTCAAATATCTTCTTCAGATCTTCATCTGTTTTTGCCAGTGATGTAACGCATTCCATTCCGCCCAGATCCGCATAATTCTCACCGAGTGTCTGCTCACCGTCGACATGGTAAATACCGAATACGACGAAATTCTCTTCAAAATAGGCAACGGCCTTTTTGTTGCGCTCCAAAAGGGCATTCATGTCCTCATCCGCGATCCAGCCGGGATTATAGTTACCGTCCTTATCAAAAAGGATACAATCGCTGTCAAACGCGTGACCCATCTCGTGGGCAATTACACTTCCCAGTCCGCCGAGATTTGTGTAGTAGTCTGCATTCACATCGAAGAACGGAGCATTCGTTATGGCGACCGTGATAGTGATGTTGTTGGCGGATGCATCATAACATGCATTAAACACCTGCATGGGCATATCGATATTCTTGCGGTCAACCGGCTTGGCAAGACTTGCTATGCCTTCC
>CAMYYQ010000103.1 GCA_947303535.1 uncultured Ruminococcus sp. | reverse complement strand
CATTACGCGCTATGACAGAGCCTCTGCTTTATGTGGCTGTCATATGGTTCTTTGGAACATATCTACAGGCTATACCCGAAAGTGAGCAGATAGTAGGGAGTAGTGAGTAGTAAGCAGTGAACAAGCCCCGAGTTAAACCTCGGGGCTAAACTTTTATATACTGATAACTATGCACTAATCACTATTCACTAACCACTTCTTACTTATTAAAGTGCTGAATGATTTCTCCACCAAAGACAGGAATATATATAAACCTACAAAATTTTCAGCCTCGTTTGAAATCTCTTGAAAACCGCTATTTTTAGTAGTATAATAGTAAACGTTGCGTGTCTTTAATAGAGAATTTTGAGAAAGAGGTTAGAAAAATGGCTGAAAAAGCATTGAAACCAACAGAAGAAAAGTTAAAACCGAAACTTTTCTCGGTAATGAAGACCTATTCAAAGGAACAGTTCATCAAGGACATAATCGCAGGTATAATCGTTGCTATCATAGCTCTTCCACTTTCTATAGCACTTGCGCTTGCTTCGGGAGTCGGTCCTGAGCAGGGACTTTATACCGCTATCATCGCAGGCTTTATCGTTTCATTCTTAGGCGGAAGCCGTGTGCAGATAGCAGGTCCTACGGCAGCATTTGCTACAACAGTTGCAGGTATCGTTGCTACTCAGGGTATGGACGGTCTGGCAATATCAGCTATAATGGCAGGTATTATCCTTATAATCATGGGCTTTTGCCGTTTCGGAGCACTTATCAAATACATACCGGGTACTATAACTACGGGCTTCACATTCGGTATAGCTGTTACTATCCTCATAGGACAGATAAAGGATTTCCTCGGGCTTACATATGATAAGGACATAATGCAGGACAAGCTGGGTATTACTTCACCTATAGAGACAATCGACAAGGTAAAGGCTATCTTCATGTTTATGGATTCTATCAACTGGCAGGCACTTGCTATCGGCGCAGCTTCACTTGCAATACTTATCCTCTGGCCTAAGAAGCTGGAAAAGATACCTGCTTCACTTATTGCCGTTATTGTATGCTCGGCTATCGTAAAGTTCAGCGGCATCAAGGTAAATACAATAGGCGACCTTTATCATATATCAAATTCACTTCCTAAGTTCACAATGCCTGAGGTAACTTTTTCAAGAGTAAGAACTCTTATTCCTAATGCATTCACTATTGCGGTTCTTGCAGCAGTTGAGTCACTTCTCTCCTGCGTTGTTGCAGACGGTATGGTAGGTTCAAAGCACCGCTCAAATATGGAGCTTATCGCTCAGGGTACAGCAAATATCGGTTCTGCGCTCTTCGGCGGTATCCCTGCTACAGGTGCTATCGCGCGTACAGCTGCAAACGTAAAGAACGGCGGACGTACACCTATTTCGGGTATGGTACATTCTGTAGTTCTCGTTGTTATACTTGTAGTTCTCATGCCTTATGCATCACTTATCCCTATGCCTACTATAGCTGCTATACTGTTTATAGTTGCTTATAATATGTGCGGCTGGAGAAATATCAGAAACACAGTAAAGACTGCTCCTAAGAGCGATATCGCTGTACTTTTTGTAACACTGATACTCACAGTAGTATTTGACCTTGTTGTTGCTATCGGTGTGGGTATGGTAATGGCTGCACTTCTCTTCATGAAGCGTATGGCAGATGTTACAGAGGCTCATGCATGGATAGATGTGGACGATGAGGACACTGACCCCGATAATATCCTCCTCAAGAAGATACCTCAGAATACAAGAGTATTTGAGATAAACGGACCTATGTTCTTTGCAGCTACTGATAAGTACAAGTACGTTCTCAGCGATAAGGATATAGACGTACTCTGTATCAGAATGAGAAACGTTCCTGCTATGGACGCTACAGGTGTTGAAGCGCTTATGCGTATCGTTAAACGCTGTCAGAGACACAACGTAAAGGTAGTATTCTCCCATGTAAACGAGCAGCCTATGAAGGTAATGACAAAGGCTGGCTTCATCGAGCAGGTAGGCAAGGAAAACTTCTGTGACCATATCGACACAGCCCTTATCAGAGCAGAAGAGATAGAAAATGAAATTGCTGCTAAAAGAGCATAATATAAATCGAAAAGGGAACTGAAGTTCCCTTTTCTGTGTTTTTTACACTTAATCTGCAAAAAATGAGTTGTATTTGACACGATTACATGGTATCATACTATCAGAGAACAGGTTCGGCAAGAACAGTTCTCTATGGAGAGCACTTGATGCTTTCTCTGAAGCCTGCGAGGGCTTAAATAAATCATCCTCATTGAACCGATGCCGAAGTTTCAGTGTTCTTCGGTGTCGGGATTTTTTTGCCTTGACATATGGAATATGCCGTGATATAATTAGTGCGTCCTCAATAACCGCCAAAAGGCGGTCATTGCCCTGAACTAAGTTCAGGGAGCGCAAATTCTTTATTATTGAGAAATTTGCGGGACGCACTAATTCAATTGCAGAAAAAGCGGTTGAATAATGACATAAGGAGAGATGGAATGAAAAAAACAGTTGCAAAGAAGAAAAAATGGCCGAAGGTATTGCTGGTGATACTCATTATTATCGGCGGACTTGTCGGCTTTACCTGCTACAATGCCTCAAAGAATATGAAGGTAATGAACAAGACTCTCGATGCAGGCATGGAAACTATATCGGAATATGCAAAGCTCACACCTGTTGATGCAGGGGAGTACAAGCAGATAAAAATGTACGGACTCCTTAAATTTGACGTAGATCAGTACGATGTAGAGGATATAGGCAATCTTTCAGTAATGAAGGTGAATATGGGATTTATGCAGATGGTCTCATACATCATCACACCTTATAAAAAGAATATGCCGATGCTTTCAATTGACTTCATGTATATCTTCGGCAAGCGCAAGGCTTATGCGGAGTTCTATGATCTTGTAAGCGATACGGCTGATTCTGAATACGTAAAGGTCATTGACTCGATAAAGAAATTCGACAGCAGCTACAGCGACCTTAAAGACATAGAGACAGACCCTGCATGGTATGACAGCTATCTTACAGTAGTGCTCCATAAAGAGGCAAAACGCGATAATGATGACAGAGTTGAGCAGATGTTCTGCGATGCTATACGCTGCTACATGGAAGCAGCAAAGGAACTCGAACCGCTTTCTGAGGCTGACAGGATCAATAAACTGGCTATCACTCAGAAATACTGCGATACCCTCGTTGAAAAGGGCGGAGTTTCCACAGATGTGTTCAAAAAGCAGCTTGGCAGAGAAAAGACAAAGGATTTCTTTGACAAGGTATTATTCGGCACAGAGCAGTACAGATAAGAAAAGTCCCCGTAAGGGGACTTTTTTGATAGCATATGTTATTCGGCGTTGATGTTAATTAGTTATTGAACCATTTTTCGGATAACTCACTGAGTTTGCCGTCCTCTTTCATGGCATCGAGTTGATTTTGCACCTCGTCATGGAGCGTCAGATCTTCCGCTCTGAAACCGACAACGTATTTGACAGTTCCGATAGGGTCATCAAGGTGTGTGAATTTCTTGCCGAGTTGGGACGTAAAATAATTTGCAGCAGTCAAGTCAAGGCAAACAGCGTCTGATGAGCCTGCTTCCATTTCTTCGAGGGCAGTGTTATCATCGTAAAGTGATTCTGTGATATCATTGAATATATCAGAAGCTTCAAGAATTTCCTGAGCAGCAGAGCCTTTCTGAACACCGATAGTCTTTCCGCTAAGGTCGTCTATTGTTTTTATATCACTGTCTGTTGGGACTATGATAACAATATCTGTCATCAAGTAAGAGTAAGAAAGGTTCAGATCAGCAGCCATTTCGGAATCGGCTGACAGACCATTCCATATACAGTCTATCCTGCCTGCATTGAGTTCCTCTGCAAGTTTGTCGTGGCTGACGGCCTGCTTAACAAGCTCGATGCCCATTCTGTCACAGACTTCCTGTGCAATTTCGATATCGAAGCCGATGATCTCGCCGTTTTCATCGGTAAAGCTCATAGGCTGAAAGCCTGTATCAATTCCCATAACGAGCTTCTTGTTGTCGTATACATTCTGGAGTGACTGGTCAAGCTTTGATGAAGTATCGGGATTTGCTTCTTCCTCAGCTGAGTACTTTGTGTACGGAGGGACGGTTTCTTTTTTGGAAGAGTCTGAACTGTTTGTACTGTTACAGCCCGTAAAAGCAGCTAACATCGAAACAGCTGAAAGTCCTGCAAGAATACTTCTGAAAAAGTTTTTATTCATAAAAGAGCCTCTCTTTCAGTATTTATATAGGTGATACACCTATAATAGCATATTTCTGCAAAGGTGTAAAGTGGTGGGGCGCGTTTTGGTACTTCATATAAATAATCGTGAGCTTATGGCAGTAATTTGGCGATTATTGGGAAAAAGCATTGCTGAACGGCGATATATGGCGGCTTACCCTTTACAAGCCGTCTATAATATGGTATAATTGACAATGTTGTGCGGTAAATCAAAATTTTGCGGAGCAAAATTTTGATTTGAGCCGTTAGCCGTTAGCCATTAGCTGTTAGCCCATTGTAGGGGCGGTGACTCCCTACAGTGTAGGGAGATGTCAGCAAAACTGACAGAGGGTCGCGGCTCCTGTTGGGAGTTCCGCCGCCCGATAATAAAGCGGCGAAGCCGCTTCCTAATGGTTAAGAGCTAATGGCTAACGGCTCAAATCACGCGATGATATTTACCTGATAATTTATTGCCTCTCGTGGCTGTATTTTTGTTTATCAGATATACTTTAGCGCGGAGCAAGGGTGCAGCGTCACGCTGCGAAAGGAGAAAATATGATAACAGTAAGCAATGTGAGCGTACAGTTTGGCGGCTCTACACTTTTCAAAAATGTAAATCTTAAATTCACTAACGGTAACTGTTACGGCGTTATCGGTGCAAACGGAGCAGGTAAATCCACATTTCTCCGTGTGCTCTGCGGTGAGCTTGAACCTGCTTCGGGCGAAGTAGTTATGCCTAAGGAGGAGCGTCTGAGCGTTCTCAAGCAGGATCACTTCGCATACGATGAATACACAGTACTTGATACAGTTATAATGGGAAATGCCCGCCTTTATGAGATAATGCAGGAAAAGGACGCTCTTTACGCAAAAGAGGATTTCTCCGAAGAGGACGGCGTAAAGGCTTCAGAGCTTGAAGGCGAATTTGCCGAGCTCAACGGCTGGGAAGCTGAGTCAGACGCTTCAAAGCTCATACAGGGACTGGGACTTTCCGAGGATATCCTTTATACACAGATGTCTATGCTCTCAGGTAATGAAAAGGTAAAGGTACTGCTTGCGCAGGCTCTTTTCGGTAATCCCGATATCATACTCCTTGACGAGCCTACAAACCACCTTGATATAGACGCAGTACGCTGGCTTGAGGAATTCCTTTCAGAGTACTTCGGTACTGTCATAGTAGTATCCCACGACAGACACTTCCTTAATAATGTCTGCACACATATAGTTGATATTGACTATAACAAGATAAAGATGTACGTAGGTAACTACGAATTCTGGTACGAATCAAGCCAGCTCATCCAGC
>CAMYYQ010000102.1 GCA_947303535.1 uncultured Ruminococcus sp. | reverse complement strand
TTACCTGCCATACCGGCAGCAACCTTCCGCTTCAACGCATATCTTCTGCAGTCAGTGCACATATCAGCGCACTCAACGTAAACAATTATATCATATATAAAGGGAGAAATCAAGGATTTACAGAAATTGTATATGTAAATTTTTAATGAACGATAATTTTGTTTTAACTATTAATATCTCCCCGAAAAATGCAAGAGTTCCCGAAAGCTTTATCGCCCTCGGGAACTAATAAATTATTCGTCTCTTGCAGCTTTTTCTGCCTTTATAGCTTCAATTCCCTGCTTAACAAGATATGCTGCTCCGTCATAAAGCTTATGGATGATGATAGCGCATATGAGTGAGCAGAAGAATACCTTTGGTATTATCTCATACCAGTGAGCAAGTCTGTCGCCGACCTCTAAATATTTCTCGCAGAAGCCCTGATGACGGACACTTGTCTCGTTCATCTGCCAGCCGCCGTAGAACATATTATCAAAGATATAAGAGATCATGTAAAGTGAAAGCGTAACGCCCGAGAGCTGTCTCAGGACGAACTTAACGCCCTTGTTTGTGGTGGTGATATCAAAGAGAAGCATGAACACACAGGTTGCCATTATGTATACAGGATATGTACCATAGTCGTTGAAGTGACACGAAAGGAAGTGCTGATCGTTTATTTCATCAGCAACCGACTGCTTATAGGTGCTGTATGTGATGAACCATGTAGCAAGACAAAGTACAGCAAAGATTATAAGCTTGTTGCGTACACATCTCTTTGGAGGACAGTCACGCAGGAACGCACCTGTGAAGTAGTATGCAAGCGGCCATGCACCGCTGAGATAATCAGGAAGTGCTCTTATCTGATCATCTCTTTCAAATCCGAGGAAGAAGCTTCTTGCAACGATAGTCAGCAATGTGACTGTTAAGACCAGTGCCAATTTCTGCTTATTGTTCTTGCAGCCGTTGAAAGCAAGATTAAGGAACGGAACAGAAAGGAAGATAGCGATATAATAATTGATGTACCAGCCGTACTGGGCATTGTTATAAAGATCGATATATCCCTTGAGAGTCTTCCATGCCGTGAATTCCTCATGAAAGTGATGATCCTTGAACTTGATACAGATTATGCTTATGATAATATAGATAACGATTATTTTTATAAGTCCCGTATAGAACTTTGCACTGAAGGTCTTGTTCTTCATCAGGTATCCCGTTGCTATCATAAACAGCGGAACACATATATAAGCCAGCCAGCGGAAGGCTATAGGTCCGAGTGCGGAAGAATTGGTGAGCGGTGTGTAATAAAAACCGTTGTACAGGAAGAAGTGTACACTTACTACTAAGAATACCGCAAGTATCTTTACTATGTCTATTCCTGCAAAATACGGTTTCACAGGTGCAGCAGCAACTGCTGTATCTGCTGCCTTATCCGGCTTTTTCGCCTTTTCTTTACTGCTGCTCTTAACATCAGCAGACTTGGTCGCCTTTACCGCCGATTTTTCTTTTTCGGTGGTTTCAGGACTCTTTTTACTGTCCATTTTGTCAGACCTCCTTGTTTTTCTGGATAATGCAATAATACATTCACTGTTACATTATATCCTATATCGCTTATTATGTCAATGAAAAATCGACATTTCTATTTATTAGACGAAGCTCGGCATGAAAACTCTCAGCTTCCGAAAATATTTTTCAGAACTGTAAGCACAGTGTCGCCGACCTTCTTCGAGTCAACTACTTCAAGAACCTTATCGGGACGGTTGGTAATGATATTGTCTACGCCGAGAGCCATCATACGCTGTACTTCGCTCTGCCTGTCAACAGTCCAGACGAATATACGCTTTCCGTTGTGGTGAGCGGAATTGACCACGCTCTGATTCACAAAGAGATAATTCATGCTTACTGCGTCTATATACGGCAGACGTGAATACGACGTAGCCGTAGACAGGTTAGCAATAAATCCTGTCTTTATTTTAGGATTGAGCTTTTTTACCTTTTTGAGTGCGTCGTAGGAAAAAGAAGTGATATAACAGGAATTGGCTATGCCGTACTCTTCTATGAGCTCAACAACACGTTCAGCTGTCTTTTTCGGTTCTCCCGAACGCTTTATCTCTATATTGAGCATTATATCATTGCCCACAAGGTCAAGCACCTCTGTGAACAGCGGTATCTTCACGTCGTCAAATTCTCCGTCCTTGCCGAACCACGAGCCTGCCGAGAACTGCTGAAGCTGCTCATAGGTATAGTTTTTAAGCATTCCGTGTCCGTTTGTGGTACGGTCTATAAGTTCATCATGGCAGACTACAAGCTGACCGTCTGCTGTAAGCTGTACATCAAGCTCGATATAATCAGCTCCGCTGTCAATAGCAGCCTGAAATGCAGGCAGTGTATTTTCGGGCGCAACGTGAGAAAATCCTCTGTGTGCAGTTACCTGTGTACGTGTAAGAACGCCCACATTGATATTTACGTTGCCCTGATAAAGTGCCTTGAAGTAAGAAAGATTCATAACAAGTCCCGCAGCGATAAGCAAAACAACGATGATGATGCTGTGCCTGAGCCGCATTTTGTACTCTCTCCTGTTTGGCAGGTCAAATGTCTCGCCCTCATTATCCTTCAAAAATTTATGAGTGAGCCAGCACATTACCACAGGTGCGGAAACAAATGCCGATATCGCCGTGAATATGCTCCATGCATATCGCAGTATCCTCAGTGACATACCAAATGCAGATTTTGCCTTCAAGCCCTTTATAACGTATACGATAACGAAGCTTATACCGAATGTTGCTGCGGCTATCGCTGCAACAACAGCAAGGCTGAAGCCGAGAAGCTTGAAGATCATGCTGAAACGCTGACCTTTCATCTTCTCCCTGCTCTTTTTCAGGCACTCACTGAACGAAGAACGTGTAAGTACAAGGTAATGTATACTGTAACAGCCGCTTATGATAAGCATTATAAAAAGGAGCTGTATCAATACGTATGCAACTACAGCCAGAACGCCGTTTACCGAATAGAATATCCTTTTCAGGACAGGCATGAGCGGTGCCATGAACATACCTGACGACAGCGAGAACTGTGCCAGCGGCATGACAGCCATATATCCGATGAAAGCAAATATCCCCGAGCCCTTGAAGGCTTTTACAAAGGAACGTATGCCCGTGCGGAACATTCCGCCCGTAAAGATACGCTGTTTTTTCTCAAAGCAGGAGAAGCACGCCGCCAGTGCGGACAGCTCCACAAAGGAGAAAAAGGCATAAAAGAAAAGCATGATAATAATGACGGCTATCGTCGCAGGATGCTTTAAATAGATAAGTAAATTTTCGTCATTAAGATAGTTTATTCCCGAAAGCTTCATCGTAAGCTTGAGAAGAAGCGCAAGCACAGGCGTTCCTATAGCAAGCAGCATGAGTTTGAATATAAGTTCAAATACAAGGAAATGAGGAACAGCTCTCAGAAATGCGCCCGCAGGTCTGAATAATTTTTTCATAGATTTGCTCCGAACAAATAATATA
Source organism: uncultured Ruminococcus sp. (assembly GCA_947303535.1). The sequence goes on along the minus strand of CAMYYQ010000102.1, from coordinate 2,097 downwards.
CTTCAATTATACGCTGTTTTTCGCCCGATGTCAATAAAAAAATCCGTCTTTCATGACCTTATTTTCACATAAACGGTCACGAAAGACGGAGCTTGTTCAGCCAACTATGCCAGAGCGCTCAATTCCTTCGGTAAAATGCTTTTGCAGGAACACATACATAAGCAGAACAGGTGCTATTGAAAGCAGACAGCCAGCTTCCTTCCATACTATCTGCTCACGCAGACTTATCTGCACCGACGGATCGTTGAACAGCTTGATCTTGAGCTGACTGTCCAGATTTGTCAGCATAAGCGCGACAGTCTTGGGAGCTGTAAAGAATGTGTTGCTGACATAATAATCGTTCCAGTACCATACTACCGAGAACAGGAAAACTGTCAGAAATGCAGGTGCAGCATTGGGAGCCATGACTCTCACGAAAGTCATAAAGGGGCCGCAGCCGTCTATATAAGCCGCATCCTCAAGCTCACGTGGCAGTCCCTTGAAGAACTGTCTGAAAATAAGTATCATAAGTCCTGCACGTATACCGTTCGCAGTCATGGCAGGCAGGTACATGGTAAGTCTGCTGTCTATGAGATTTACCGAAAACAGACCCTTGATACCGAAGTATCTGAACTGAGTATACAGCGGCAGAGCTATTACCTGAGTCGGCACAAGTATCATAAGGATAACGATGCCGAAAAGCAGCTTCTTGCCCTTGAACTTAAATCTTGCAAAGCCGTATCCCGTAATGGCACAGGCAGCTACCTGCACCAGCGAGCAGCCTACATTCAGCAATACTGTGTTTTTCAGCGTTTCCCAGAAGTCCATTGCATCTATAGTCTCTCTGATGATATCGAGGGTATAATGCCTCGGTATCCACATTACTGTAGGGTCGCTCATGTCTCCCCTCTCCCTAAAAGCACAGCTTATCATATAAATAAGGGGATACAATATAACGAAGCTGAGTCCCACCAGTATCACGAACCTGAAAAACGGCCACACCTTGTCCTTTACGGACTTTCGGCGAAGATAGGCTCTCTCCTCCGCTGACATATTCTCAGTACGCTTTTTGCGCACTTCCTTTCGGCTCAGCCCTTTTCCCGAGCCTGATGCCTTTGCAGCAGTTACATCGTCCATTTATCCTCCTCCTCAGTCGTTCTCATAATAGATGAACCGTCCGACTACAGCTGCGATAACAGATATCACCGCAAGAACTATGATAAAATATATCCACGCCATTGCCGAAGCCGCACCGAATTCCCACTGATTTTTCATCGATACGATACGGTTCATGACGCTGTTCATAGGGTTGGTGAACGAATCTATTACGGTAAAGATAAGATTTGCGAGTATGAACGGGCTCACATATGGAAATGTTATCTTCCAGAAATACTCCCATGCAGTAGCTCCCTCAAGCTGCGCTGCCTCCCTTGCAGATGAAGGTATATTCTGCAAAGCCGCAAGGAACAGCAGTATCTGTATTCCCGAGCTCCAGACGATACCGAAGATATTATCCGCAACAGCCGAGATGACATTGCTCATTCTGTCGCTGATACCGTATATGCCGAGGAACTGCATAAGCTCTCCCACAAGATCGGTGGAGAATATGGTCGAGAACTGCTGTGCGCCCGAATTGCCCGTAGAGCTCATATCACCGCTGATTATTTTGTAAACAGGTCCTGTAGCTATTATTACAGGCAGGAAGAAAACTGCTCTTGCAAGAGTCCTGCCCCTGAACTTCTGATTCAGTATAACCGCGATAAACAGCGAGAAAATAAGTATCAGCGGCGTTTTCCATAACGCCTCAAGGAGAGTATCACCAAGATATTCGGTATAATATGGGTCCTCCGAAAGTACGGAAAAGTAGTTGCCGAGACCTGCGAATTTTGTTTTCAGAGAGCCGGGGTCTACCGAAACATCGCAGAATGAGTACCACAGTGACTTTCCGAGAGGGATAAGGAAGAAAATAACAGTTCCCACCAGCCACAGACTTATAAATCCATAGCCGTACAGCGACTTTTTTCGCTCATATGACATTCTGCGGCGTTTTTTCTCCGCAGAAGCTTCTGTTTTTCCGCTCATCAGTTACCGTCTCCCCCTTCCTCTGAAAGCTTTATA
>CAMYYQ010000101.1 GCA_947303535.1 uncultured Ruminococcus sp. | reverse complement strand
ATTCCGTCACTTTCGAGTCGGGCAACGGCGAGTCGGAAACCTCACAGATGTCAAGTGGATATCAGTAAAGGACAACAGCAAGGAATCAAGTCTCCTTATCGCAGCTGACGGAACAGTTGAAGCAAGTGCGCTCCACTTCACTCCCGAGGATCTCCAGAACGCAGACCACCCATACAAGCTGAAACCGAGAAGCGAGACTATGCTCAGCGTTGACTACGGCTCAATGGGTACAGGAAGTGCTACCTGCGGACAGGCTACACTCGAAAAGTACCGTCTCCCCTCAGGCAGACAGTACAGCTGGTCATACACTATTATCCCGATAGCTTCATCAAGCACTGACAGCACTATAACAGATATCGCTGCAAAGTTCCGCTCAAACGGAACAGTGATACAGGATAAGAGCAATAATGCTTTACAGGTGCCTGTAAGCTCAGGTGCTAAGCTCGTAAATTCAAGCGACGGCAACTACATAACAGGTGCAGTTACCATACCTTCATGCAGCAAGCTTGAAAGCGCACTTGAAGGCAAAAACTCATTTACAGTTGAGGCAAATGTAGTTCCTACAGGCTCGCAGCAGTACAATATGTTCGCAAGCAAGGGCGACTACTCATTCGGTCTCAGAGCAGAACCTTCCGTACTCTATTTCTTCATCTATTCAGGCGGAGAATGGAACAGCGTAAGTGCTGAGATAGGCTCAGACTGGTTAGGCAAGAAGCATCAGGTAGCAGGTATTTACGATGCGGAAAACAATATGCTGAGAGTATACTGCGATGGCAAGATGCTTGCCGAAAAGGCAGGAGGCGCAGCAGGAGTTGCTCACTCTGGCTATCCCCTTACTCTTGGTGCCTGCCCCGAAACAGGCAGAAATTCACAGGCTAACTTCTACGAGATGAGAGTTTACAGCAAGGCTCTTACAGCTTCTGAGCTCTCCTCACAGAACACAGCTTCTCCTGCTTATGCCGCCGACAGCGAATACGTACAGCTCTGGCTGGACTTCGACAACCTCGCAGAAGCACCGCAGGATATCCCTGATGAAGATATACTCTACGGCGATGCAGACTGCGACGGCGAAGTTGCAATGAATGATATAGTTCTTATAATGCAGTCACTGGCTAACCCTAACAAATTCGGCATAAACGGTACCGACGAGCACCACATCACCGAACAGGGTCAGCGCAATGCAGACGTTTATGAAAACGGCAAGAGCGGCATCACAAACAATGACGCTATGCAGATACAGAAGTATCTCCTCGGACTTGTAAAGTCCCTCGAACCATAACGAAATAATCACCTCTCCTATACAGCCAAGCCCGAAAGCGACCTCGGAAACGCTTTCGGGCTTGGTTTATTTCATTATACGATCATACATCAGCCTATGCAATATATCAAGATAGATGCACATTTTATTACATCACCAGTTTACCATAAATCAGTGTATTTTGCTATAATTTTTCGCTGTAAAAAGTTATAATAATGCCATAAGAGAATAAACCTCATATCTAAGGAGGAATAAACATGAAGAATTACAAAGCTTTATCTTTTATCGCAGCTCTTGCAATGGTCGTTTCAGCAGCAGGCTGCGGAGATAAAAAAGAAAGCAATGATAATGCAAAAGCACCTGAAACCACAGCAGCTGCCGAAACAACTACAGTTGCTGACGCTTCCGATGAGACAGACGTACCTGAGATAGAGGGCTACGACCTTATCTGGAACGATGAATTCAGTGCTGCTGCACTTGACGAAAGCAAGTGGAACTACGAGCCGCACGAACCCGGCTGGACCAATGAAGAGTTACAGGAATACACTACCTCAACAGATAACGTATTTATCCGTGACGGCAAGCTGGTCATCAAGGCTATCAAGTCCGAAAAGGACGGCAAGGACTACTACACCTCAGGCAAGGTAACAGGTCAGAACAAGACCGATTTCACCTACGGTAAAGTAGTTGTAAGTGCTAAAGTCCCCGAAGGACAGGGATTATGGCCTGCTATCTGGATGATGCCAAAGGACGAGAGCTACTACGGACAGTGGCCGAAATGCGGCGAGATAGATATTATGGAAGTTCTCGGAAACAACGTTAAGACAGCATACGGTACTCTCCATTACGGCGAGCCTCACGGTGAAAAGCAGGGCACATGGAACCTTACAGGTCAGACATACGCTGACAGCTTCCATGAATTCTCTGTAGAGTGGGAGCCTGGCGAGATACGCTGGTATATCGACGGCAATCTTTACAATACAGTAAACGACTGGTTCACAGCAGTTCAGGGCGAGGACGAAAAGCCATATCCTGCACCATTCGATCAGCCGTTCTTCGTTCAGATGAACCTGGCAGTAGGCGGAACATGGCCCGGTAACCCTGACGAGACTACAAACTTTGACAATGCTGAATTTGAGATAGACTACGTAAGAGTTTATCAGAAGCCTGCATACGACACAAATGTCAAGAAGCCAGAAAAGTCTTACCGTGAACCACTGGAAGACGGAAACTACATCTACAACGGAGATTTCTCAGAGGCAGAGGATCTCACTGATGATGTAAACTGGAAGTTCCTGCTCTTCAATGGCGGTGAGGGCGCAGCTGAGATAAAGGACAATATGATCGTTATCACTTCCGAAAAGGAAGGCACAGAGGATTACTCTGTACAGCTGGTACAGCCTGATATCCCGATGATAAAGGGCAAGAAATATAAGCTCACTTTCGATGCATATGCAGATGAGGAAAGAGAAATAATCACCTGTGTATCTGCTCCCGAGGCAGGCTGGATAAGATACTTCGAGGATACAAAACTCACTGTAACTCCCGAAAAGCAGACATTTACCTATGAATTCGAGATGAAGGAAAAAGACGATCCAAAGGGACGACTTGAATACAATCTCGGTCACAGAGGTTCAACTGCTACAGTATATATTTCAAATGTAAGGATCGAAGAGATCTCTTGACCTCTCTTAAAGCAGCCGACATAATGTCGGCTGCTTTTTTTATACAAACGTTTATTATCTTACATTTATCAAAAAATAATAGCCAAATTTCCAAGCAAATCTGTTGCATTTTCAGTGAATATATGATATAATATATGCAAATTAATTTTGCTAAAAAGCTGATTATATGATCTTAGAATTTATCTTACTTATAAAAGGGGTTCAATAATGGATAGACCAATTGAAATTGCTGTTATTGTTGCGGGAATCGACGAAGAGTACCAGAACGCTGTATTGGACGGCATCAAAAAATGTGCTAAAAGGTACAGAGCTAATATATCCTGCTTCTGCTCGTTCAGCGGAGTCCTCTCCAGCAGAAAATTTGATATAGGCGAATACAATATCTTCAATCTTATCAATTATAAGAAGTTCGACGGAATGATACTTCTTACAAATACTATAAGTGATCCTCTCGAAAAGGAAAAGATCACTTCAAAAGTAAAGGAATCGGGACTTCCCGTAACTGTCCTTGACTGTGACGATTATCCCGAATTCTACAACATAAGCATAGACAATTACAAAGCCATGCGTTCACTTGTGGATCATATCCTCGATGAGCATAAGGTCACACTTGTAAACTATATTTCAGGTCCTATTGCAAATCCCGAGGCTTCTGCAAGACTTAACGCTTTCTATGACTCTATGGACGCTCATTCTATCCCTGTGGACAATGACCGTGTTTACCTGGGAGAATTCCGAGCTGCTGACGGTAAAAAAGGTGTAGACCAGTTCATAAGCTCTGGAATGCCTCGTCCGCAGGCTATAATATGCGCCAATGATGCAATGGCACTTGCTGCTGTTGAAGAGCTGAGCAATTTCGGTTATAATGTACCGAATGATATCATCGTAACAGGATTTGACAACACCTATAATGCTCAGCATCATGTTCCTGCGCTCACAACAGTATCGCGTCCTCTCGAAGAGGCAGGATACAAAGCCTGCGAGATTCTCGTCAAAGTAGCAAAGGGCGAAGAGCACGACGATGATACTGTCTTTGAGGCAGTTCCTGTATTCAGAGAAAGCTGCGGCTGTAAAAGCGAAAAGCTTAATGATCTTGACGAATTCAAGACATCTGCATATAAGCTTCTCAATAAGTGCAGAGGAGATATATCGCTCCTTAACCGCATGACAACAGAGCTTGCCGAAAAGGAAGATCTTGACAACAACCTGCGTACTGTTGCCTGCTTTATCCGTGATATAAAATGCGAAAGATTCTGTATCTGTTTATGTTCAAACTGGGACGAGGTCACATCAGAAAGTAATTCTTCAAAGGGCTACACTACAAAAATGAGTGCTCCTCTGATATTTGAGGGCGGAACGAATCTTCCTGTAAAGGAGTTCCCAAGTGCTGATATGCACCCTGTCCCACTGAAAAACGGCGGAAATATAAGTTACTTTATGCCGCTACACTTCCGCGAGCACTGTCTGGGATACTATATTTTTGTAAACAGCAGTTTCCCTACAAAGAGCCTGCTGTGCCACACGCTCATGCTGAATATAAGCAACTCAATTGAAAATATCCGCAAGCTTCTGCATATGAACAGCATGATCAAGGAGCTTGACCGCCTTTATGTTATTGATCCGCTCTGCAATATCTACAACAGAAACGGATTTATCAGAGCAGCCGATGAGCTGCTGAAGAAGAGTCAGGGCACTAATAGTAAATTCCTTATCTCTTTCATAGATATGGACGGTCTGAAGCCCGTAAACGATAATTACGGCCATAAAGAGGGCGATTTCGCTCTCCAGCAGCTTGCAAACGTTATAAAGGAATGTTGCCGCGGCGGCAGGATATGTGCGCGTTTCGGCGGTGATGAGTTCATTATTTTCGGCGACAACGCCTGCGATGAGGATATTGACGCACTTGAAAGCGTTTTCAATGTCCAGCTCAAAAACATGAACCGCCTTATCCATAAGCCATATGAGCTTGATGCAAGTATAGGCACTATAGTTACCGAGGTCAACGACGAAACTTCACTTTTCAACCTCATAACACAGGCTGATGAAATAATGTACGAAAGGAAAAAGCGCAAGAGAACTTCACGCTACCTCAGACACGACTGATATGATGACAAAACTCCCCGATATAACTGCGGCAATCGTATAGAAACTTTATACGTTATACGGGAATATCGGGGGAAACCTTTCTGAGGAAAGGTTATCCCCCGAACCCCCTTCCAAAGACTTTTATCTGGTTTTTCCCTCTATAGGGCGCGTACATAATAAAAAAAGACCTGTAAATTACAGATCGAGCCCTATAGAGGGAAAAACAAAAACGAAAGTTTTAGGAAAGGAGTTTGAGGAAGAACCCTTTTTCAAAAGGGTTCTTCCTCAATATCTCATGTAAAGCTTATATACAAGTACCGCGGTCATACATCGGGGCGTATGTTATCACAGCAGCGGAGCGAACATATTGAGGACAGCTCCTGCGATCTTTCTGGATATCGAACGGTTATTGCAGTCCTCCATAGTTATAAGCTGTGAAAGTTCGGCAGTTTCATTGAAATCCCGCACCATTTCCTTTATGACGGAGCACTCATACAATACGCTTCCACATTCAAAATGAAGATATAAACTTCTGTAATCGAAATTGATAGTTCCTATAAGTGCGGTCTTGCCGTCTGCAACACAGG
>CAMYYQ010000100.1 GCA_947303535.1 uncultured Ruminococcus sp. | reverse complement strand
CTTCGGAAGAAGCGAAGTATCATCGCAGACCTTTTCATTTCCGCCATGAAGCTTTATGGTCTCACGTAGTATATCAAGCGCCTTGCCCGAGGAAACAGCCTCCTCAGCCAGTTTCCGACATTCGCACTCAGTTCCTTTTCCTGAAAGCTCAAGCATTGCTGCTGCAAGCTCCATACAGGTATCATAAAGCTTACCCTTAGATTTTCCCTGTAAAAGCTCTATTGCTTCCTTGACTTCAAGGGCATTTCCTATATTTCTGCCAAGAGGTTCATTCATATCAGTTACGATCGCCCTGCACTTTTTACCTGCCGAACATCCGACTTTTTCCATAAGTGATGCCAGTTTCTCGGCATCTTCCTTTGTTTTCATAAACGCACCCGAACCGTATTTTACATCAAGTACCAAAACATCTGCGTTCATAGCAAGCTTTTTGCTCATAATACTTGCGCATATCAGCGGTATACTGTCCACCGTACCTGTTGCGTTTCTTAAAGCATACATCTTTTTATCGGCAGGACATAGATCACCTGTCTGAGAAATAATAGAAAAACCTGTAATTTTAAGTACATTCTCAAATTCACTTATTGGCAGATCAGTCCTGTAGCCATCGATACTTTCAAGCTTGTCTATAGTTCCGCCTGTATGTCCAAGTCCTCGCCCCGACATTTTTGCAACACATACGCCGCAGGCTGCAACGATAGGACCTATTATCAGTGATGTCTTGTCGCCAACGCCGCCTGTACTGTGCTTGTCCGCTGTAAAGGGGATATCCAGTTTAAGAACATCGCCGCTGTCACGCATAGCTGCTGTCAGTGCAAAGGTCTCTTTCTCAGAAAGTCCGTTAAGACAAACTGCCATAAGCCATGCAGACATCTGATAATCGGGGATTTCGCCGTCTGTGTAGTTCTTTACGAGCCAGTTTATTTCATCTTCTGTAAGTTCCTGAGCTTTTTTAGTTTTGTTGATAATATCAATGATGTTCATGTATCCACCTCCTATACGTATATTTTACCATAAAAATCATAAATTTTCAACAGCTTTTGTGAAATAGAACGTGAAGTTTACAAAAAATTCATTATTACAAGAAAAATAACAAAAGGAACTCCCAGAACCATGCTGCCAACCGTGTTGAAAAGATTGAGTGGTATATCTGCTCCTATCATCAGACCGTATTTGTTTACGATAAACAAGGCTGCTCCGCCTGTTACTGCTCCTGTTAAAAATGAAAGCAGCTTTTTCTCGCGTCTGAAATAATATATCATCATTATTACTGTCACTGCTCCGCACAGTGCTCTGAATATCATTTCCGTATCCATATTTTACCTCTTACATAAGTATATATCCAAGTGCGATTATCAGCTTGATGTCTGCACCTTCTTTTATAAGCATATAGAGCAGTGCAGCTATAAGAAGCTTGTCACTGTCTGCGCCGCCCTCAAAGAACTCGTCAACAAGTCCTTCCAATGCATTTTGCTTCTTTTCAGACTTGACATCTTGTTTTTCTTTCCCGCAAGACTCTTCACATTTCTGCGGAGGCAAGTCAGCGGCAGAATTCCTGTAAACGCCTCTGTACAGCCTTGCATTGTCTCTTCGCGGATCAATACCATATACTGCCATTGACTCACCTCCCCATTATTTCAGATAAGCTCCTGCAACAATCCGCTGTCTTTGGCTATATTCCATATTGCAAGAAGCTTGAGAAGCTTTATTGCCTTATCCACTCTTTTCTGCTTTTCCTCACCAAGATGAGGTTTAAGCGCGAGCAGAAGGTCTGTATTCTTATCCTGCTGCGAAGCCGCACTTATGATGCCTGTCAGCTTGATTATGGAACTAAGGTCAGGCTGATCTCCGTTTTCTTCATCGGACTGTTTATTCTCTGAGCCTTCTGTATTTTCGGAATTCATCATCTGCGCCAGCTCCGATAACTGCCTTACACTTTCTTCATCGGAAAGCAGTTCGTTTAACCTGCTCATCAGATCGTCCATAGTAAGCTCCTATTACTTCTTTCCGCCCGATAATTTTTCATAGAGTGCTTTCGCCTGGGGTGTACTCATCATTCTTTCCACAAGCTTCGGATTGTTAACAGCCTGTCTGAATTTAGCCGCATCATTGCTGTTCATAGCCGACAATGCACTGTCAAACTTGCCCTCTTCAAGCTCTGTGCGAAGCTTTTCGGGTGGGACTCCTATCTTTTTGCTCACAGCATTGAGAAGCCCGGATATTTTTTTAGGATCAATATTGCTGTTCATATTTGCCTCCTTATAATTTATTCAATATATTATATTGCTATATACTGTACTTTATGTCATATCCTTCATTTTTTATACATATTCACGTCATAATTTTTTCATATGAATAATTTTTTGGTAAATATTGCTTTATTGATAGATTTATGTTATAATGAGTTATCAACTTCTTTATTGGAGGGATAGCATTGCGTATTGTTGTTATATCTGATACTCACGGTAATTCTTACGCTCTTGAAAACGTTATCATGCGAAATACCGATGCAGACTGGATAATCCACCTTGGTGACGGCGAACATGAGCTTGATAATTTTATCCTCAGTCATCAGAAATTAGCTCCTAAGATAATCCATGTTGCAGGCAACTGCGATTTTGATAGTTTGAGCGATGAATACTGTATTCTTCCTGCTATGGAACATAAAATATTTATCACTCACGGACATTTATACGGTGTGGGCGGTTCACTTGAAAGGCTCAAGACTCTTGCACTTACCAATGACTGCGATATTATCCTCTTCGGACATACCCATGTGCGCTATCAGAGCTATGAAAACGGGCTTTACATACTAAATCCGGGCAGTGCTTCTATCCCCCGTGACGGCTTAAAGCCTTCATTCGGACATATCGACCTTACTCCCGAAGGCGATGTTGTCACAAATATTGTAAACGTATGATATCCCCTGCTTATATCTTATGCAGATGCCCCATTATTGTTACACAAGAAAATCCCCTTGAACTTTACTTATTCAAGGGGATAATTTTATATTCTGTTTAGTTTGCGTAAAGAATTCCCTGACGGTCTAACGAACTGTCATATTCTTTGAGTCTTGTAATATCTGCTGAAATAACAGCCAGATTTCCATTTGGATTAACATTTACATCTGCTGTAATATCAACAGCATCAACACCCTGTGTATCATGTAGAACAGCGTGTACCTTGCATATCTTTGTTTCCTTGTTATAATCAATCACTTCAAGAGGAGTAAGAATATCCATACAGTCAATGTCTATGTCATTATATTCGTTTCTTTCCTCAAGATAATTCTGAATTGCTATAGCTGAATCGTATTCAGGACGAACACCTAAGCTTACGGAGCTTATCTTCCATTCGCCATTTTCTAAAGTAAATGTAAATATTTCTTCGTCTCCGTAGGTGAATTTTTCATTATAATTACCGCTGCTGCTAAAACGTGAAACTGTAAAAGTATCACCATTTTCTTCAGTTATTACAGGTTCTGTTGTATAAGCCGATACATTTCTATGCTTCCCGTTTCCATAGTAAGGAGCGGAATCAAAATCTACTGACCATTTAGATACATAAAGATCGCCTTTATACTCAACATATATATCAAGATTGATCGAAAAGGCTTCCTCATCTACATCTATTTCTTCATCATGGTAAGGTCTTATGTCAACTCGGCTGCCATTTTCAAATTTACTAACATCGCGACCAAGCCAGCTTTTAAGTGAACTATGATTTTTAATATCTACTGCATCCAAATAGCTTTCAGGCATGGTATATTCTTCTTTATATCCTGAATATTCTATCGGAGCAGAGGTAATATCCTTTTTATAGTTCTCGTAGATATCCTGACAACTGTTGAAACGCTCATCTGTTACCTTGTAGAAGGTACGCTCTCCGCCGTAATTATCAGACCAGTAATCATCTGTACTGTCATAGGTATAGAATGTAATACTGTCATTTACATCAAATTCAACATTACCAAAATACATTACATTCGTGCTTTCGAGATATTTGTCGGTAAGCTCCTGTGCAATAGCTTCGTAATCGTAATCTACAGGCGGAGCAGCTTCCTCGGTAACGATCTCGGTCACTTCTTCTGTTACTTCCTCTGTAGCTTCTGCTGCTGTCGTTTCTTCCTCGACTGTATCAGCAAACTGTGAACCGCCGTTTCTGTGCATAAAGTAGCTTGTAGTTCCGATACCGCCTGCAACAAGTACAAATGCTGCCGCAATGCTGATATACTTCATCGCGCTATGTCCGTGCTTAACTTCAACACCGCTTACTTTCTCTTCAAATTCATTTATGTTTTGCTTTATTTTGTTCTCACCTTTATTCATACCAAGTACCTCTTTCCTGCACCGCTCGTCCGGCTCCAAGCGGTCTGTAACTTTTTTATAATCGTTTATATTCATATTCGGAGCTCCTTTCCGAGGATATTTTTCAGCTTCCTTCTTGCACGGTAGAGCTGAGTCTGCACTGCTGACTCATTCTTGCCCGTTATACTGCTGATCTCCTTAATGGAATAATCCTCGTAATAATATAAATGTATGACAAGTCTGTATTTTGTAGGAAGTGACATAACTGCATGATAGACCTCACTCTCTTCGGGAGTTTCATATATCAGATTTGCTTCCTCGAGAGGAATGGCAGTCAATGCATACTTATATCTGAGCGAACGGAACATATCTCTGCATTTATTTACAGTTACCTTTAGAAGCCAGCTCTTTTCCTTGTCAGCGTCTTCAAATCTTATGTCAGCGGTAAAAAGCTTTATAAATGCTTCCTGCATTATATCTTCCGCATCGGCTTTATTCTTGCAGTACGCAAACGCCATACGGTATACTGCGTTTTTATATTTGTCGTATAGTTCTGCCATTTGTTCTGTAGTCATTGGTTCACTTCCTTGTGCTGTTGAAGTACTTCATATATATAACGGATATCTATGATGAAATATCACACAAAAAATAAAACGGTGCCAAAAAGCACCGCTATTTTTTATGAAATTCTCTTTCCTTTTCCCTTTTTGCGCTTCTCGACAGGCTTTTCCTTACCGCCCATATCCTCGAAAATACGCTCCTCTTCTGTAGGGGTATCGTCAATAAGTTCGGGATTTATCTCACCGATGCTTGTATAATACGGATTGATAACATATTTCTGTATGACAGGATAACATACGAAACTGTTTATCAGGCATATGAATGCCGCAGGGAAAAACGCGATAAGAAGGAAGAAAACAGGCATAAAATATATAAAAAGAACGATCATAAGCGCAATAAGAGCAGCTCCGATAACGAACACGAGCAAATTCTGCTTCATTGCAACGAAAGCAAGTGCAAAAGAGTTCTTGAAAAGATTCTTCATAGAAAGGTTAGTTGCTGTCAGCATAAGGTATATATAATGGTTCATCATTACAATGACAAGGAAAAGACTGAATGTTATGACCAGTGGTATATACATTGCCTTTGACTGCTGAACTGCAAGAACAGGGTAAACATTTAATGCGGCATAAGCCGAGATCACCACAAGACAGTCCAGAAAGCCTATAATTACAGACTTTTTGAAATTCTCCTTAAAGCCCTTAAAGAAATCCTGCATTATAAATGAATGTTTGTTTATAACAAACTTTCGCATTATC
>CAMYYQ010000099.1 GCA_947303535.1 uncultured Ruminococcus sp. | reverse complement strand
ACCGCATTCGTATCTTTCGCAGTCTCCTGCTTTATAAGCTCCCCAAGCTGAGTTATAGGCAGCAGCATCCAGCCCCAGATAAAGTTATTGGCTACCCAGTAGGTGCCCTGCTCTCCAACCATGTTTACCATACGCGATACCATAAGCATATATGCGATATTTCTGACGAATGATTCCAGTCCCGAGATACTGCCTATCTTAAAGAAATCCTTCATCCATGCAAATGACAGCTTTTTCTTATCAAATATCGGATAACCGCATCTGCTTATAAGAACTGCCGTAATGATGAACAGGAGCAGGTTAGAAATAATATTTGATATTCCTATTCCGTTTACTCCGCACTTCAGCGATACAGGTAGCGATGAAACAAGCAATGTATCAAGTATGATACTCAGAATAAGCTTTGCAACCGTAATAGCATAGACAAGCTTGTCCTTGCCTATGGTTATCAAAGCGACGCAGATAAAGCTGTAGAGTATACCGAAAATATTGGCGACGCACTCTATCCTGATATAGCTTGCAGATTCCGATAGTATATCCTGGGATACCGCCATAAATCTAAGAAGCGGATCAACAAATATCATCACAAGCACGAAGCAGACCGTATATATTCCAAGAGATATGAGCAAACCGCTTCGTATCCTGTTGGAGTATTCCTCTTTATTTGAAACAGCCTGTCCCATAAAAAAGTAAAGCGGCAGGATTATAGCGTCATTTATGACCTCATACAGCAGATTTACCCATGAAAGCTGTCCTGCTATGGAAAACGACCATTCTCCCGGAAGCTGACCGAGAAAAAAGGTTCTCAGCGTAGTATACAGCGTCGGACATAGCCCCATTATAAGCAAAGCAAGAAACATTCTGCCGTTTATATTTTTCAGTGATCTCATTATCCTGTTCATATTATGTACCCCTTATTGATATACCTAAGTCAAATAATGCGTCTAACATTTAAAAGTGTCTATAACTTTTTATCTTTCTTGATAGCGATGATATGTCGTATTCAAGCGGTCGCCTATTGTTACCATACCGATTATATTTTTGCCGTAGGACACGACGGGAGGCACGAAAATGAGGTCGATAAGCCTGTATGCACCATATTCAGTTGGAATATCAAGCCTTGTCAGATTTGTTATGCTTATATCCTTTGTATTCTGCCCGTAGCACAGTATCTTTGCAAGCCTTTCAGTCGTCCTGCTGTGAAAATGTCCTGCAAATTCAAGATTTACAGCATCCACAAGCGTAGGCTCGAATGCGCTCATAAAACGAAGTACAAGATACTTATAATTCTCATCACGAAGCTTTTTCTTCATTTCTCTGTCAATAACAGCAGCATTCTCAATAAGTGTCTTTCGCTTGTCATATCTGTATCTGACCGCTATACCCGTTGCCTGATTGCTCATTGTTCTGTTGCGATCCTGTCTTCCGTCTACGGCAAGACCAATATCCTGAACCTGCGGTATATCCTTTATCATTTCTGCTATAGTATATGAAGTAAAGCCTATCTTGTTCTCTTTGCATTCTCCAAGCTTTCTGCTGAGTTCGTCTCCCTCTGTCACAACGTTTTTCACTGTTGTTTTATGTGACTTCCAGAATTTTTCATATGCAGCTTCCATATCATCAAAGCCGAAGATCCTGCGCTGCTTCTGCCATTTTCTGTTGTATACCTTCGTAACTAATGAAGCCAGAAAAGACAGCTTTGATGTGTTCGGCAGTGTCTCGTTGTTCAGCAGCTGTATCCTGCGGTACTCGCATTTTTCGCCGCTGAGACTTTTCATAAATGCTTCTATGAAGTAGCAGAGGGACTTTCCGTCGCCGCCAAGATGATGCATAAGGAAACAAAGCTTCATTTCACTGGCATTTTCATAAGAAACAAAACAGCGCAGGAACTCCCCGTCCTCTAATCTGAACCTTATGCGTTCCTGCTCCTGTATCAGCTCTTCAAGCTTGAAATCACGAAAAACTATGCGGTTCATCTTATCCCCGCAATTATCATAAAAAGCATCGCCCTTCTGGTCTATGACCACCTTGCAGTTAAGTATCTCAAAGGCTTCTACAGCAGCTCTGAAGGCTTCTGTCAGTTCGATTTCGCTGGCTTTACCGCAAACCTTTACCTGCATAGCTATCATCATATTCACATCAAAAAGGTCGCCGCGCTCTGTCTCTATCTTATACATAATCCCTTATCCCATACATCCATATTTTCATAAGCAGCTTCTGCGGAAGGAGCTTGCTGAGTAAGTGCTCATACTTGACAAAAAACGTACAGACTGACATATCCTTCCCCTTTGCAGAATCACGAAGTGCCTGAACTGCCACTCTGTTAGGAGAAACAAGTCCAGGGAACTTCACAGGCCTGCCTTTGTATTCCTTGCTCAGCATATCAGTGTCTATCCAGCCGGGACACACTGCTGTACAGATTATGCCCTTGCTTTTAAGCTCCACATTCAGTGAGCGTGTATATGACCGCACAAATACCTTGCTTGCCGCATAAAGATTTATGTATGGCACAGGTTGGAATGATGAAGCTGAGGATATATTCAGTATCCGTGCTCCCTTTGACATAAAAGGTATCGCATAATTACACAGCAGACATATCGCTTTGCAGTTCAGGTCTACGGTCTTAGAAATATATTCATCTGAAAACTCACAGCTTTCGCCCATATCTCCCATACCTGCATTGTTGATAAGGAGCCTAATATCAGACTTCTCTGCATTGATAAGTTCTTTCAGTGCAGCCAGATCATCAGCCTTGCTCAGGTCGCACTGAACAGTACGGAGCTTATCACCAAACTGATCTTTCAGCCTGCCGAGCTTTTCCTTATTTCTTGCAACTGCCCATATCTCGTCTATATTTTCTTTCAGCGTTTCTCTGACAAATTCCTGTCCAAGGCCGCCTGTCGCTCCAGTAATTATTACAATTGAAGCCATATCCCATATATCCTTTCATTTTTAGATTTATATAACCTGCTCCTATGTTTTTTCTTAATTATAGCACACAGAAACGCTATTTACAATACATCTTTCCGTTTTCATCTTGAAGAGACAGCAGGTATGTGATATAATAAAAGCAACTCAAAACGGTAGGTGTATAATATGACTTATCTTGTTTCACATCTATGGCTTCTGTATCTGCTCTCGCTTATACTTGCTGGTATCGCTTATGCAGTGATCGATATATCTGATCTTGAAGCCGGAGATATTATACTATCGGCGATCTATGCAGTGATACCTGAATTAATCGCACTATCCGGAATATATTTTCTTCGTAAAGGATACATGATCCCTGCAGTGATTATCGCTGTTCTGTGCTGCATATCAATTGCCGCAGCTGTATTGCTATTCTTTGTAACCACCAAAAGCAGTACTTATGCTCATATTCCTTCAATAATTACCGGTATCATCTCAGGAATACTTGGTGTCGTATCTTGCATACTATGCCGTATCTCCTTTGCAGGTAATACTACTCAGATAATTCTCACATCGTGCTGTCTGTGCGGAATGATAAGTGTAGCATACATGGTAGGCTATCTTACAGCATTTGGTAAAGGAATGGGTATCAACTAATCTCATTATATATCTGAAATAAAACGAACGGAGGCTTTCCTATGGATAAAATAATTGCAGCCTGCGGAAACGATTGCTCGGCGTGTCCGAGATATATCACCCATCCGTATGAGAAAACAGAAGAAGAATTACGGCATACGGCAGAACTGTGGCTGAAGATAGGCTACCGTGACAGAATTGTATCTAATGATGAAATATCCTGCACTGGATGCAAACCCGAGAACTGGTGCCGGTATAAGGTTGTAAAGTGCTGCGAAGACAGAGCTATCAGTAACTGCTCTGAATGCCCCGAATTCCCTTGTGATAACATGAAAGAATGCTTTGCTGTAACAGAATCATTTGAACCGAAATGCAAAGAGGTCTGTACCGATTCTGAATATGAACAAATGAGAACGGCTTTCTTTGAAAAAGAAAAGAATCTGCTTGCACAAAGGAATATACAGGCGAATAGTATAGATATTCTTGATATTATAAGGAACAGAACAAGTTATCGTGGTAAATATTTAAACACTCTCGTTCCCAAAGCTGATCTGGTGAAGATACTTGAAGCAGGAGCATCTGCTCCGTCAGGATGCAATAAGCAGACTACTTCATTTATTGCAGTTGACGATACAGTGCTGTTGAAGGAAATAAAATCACTGATTGAACCTCCGGTTGCTGAAACTGCACCAGCCTTTATTCTTGTTCTTACGAAAAGAATAGTTGCTTATCGTGATAAATGCTTTAATGTTCAGGATTACAGTGCGGCTATTGAAAATATGCTGTTAGCTATCAAGGCGCTTGGCTATGAGAGTTGCTGGTACGAAGGTCACATAACTGATGATGATGATATAGCAGGAAAGATCTCTGCTCATATGGGAATACCTGGCGACTATAAGATCGTATGCATATTACCTGTTGGAAAGCCTGCTGAAGAAACACGTCAGGCACCTAAAAAGCCATTTGAAAGCAGAGTATGGTTTAATGGATTCGGGGAAAGCAAATGATGCTTCTGTCGAAAATCCGATAGAACAGCTCGTTGTACATGGACTGCTATTAAAACATGTCAGCGGTCGAAGCACTTTCTATATAGAAAGCGATATATAAATGAATGGCAGCCCGTAATGGGCTGCCTTAGTTCTTATATTCAGTTATAATTGCAGCTTTGAAATGTATCAGTCCCACCAGAAATACCAGACGTTTGACTCCTTAAGTGTACTGGCAAGTGCTTTTATCGTACCTGCTCCCTGATCCACAGTATCATTGCAGAAAGCGTAATGTTCTTCAGCTGCTTTCAAGGCTTCATCTATACTTTTTATCGGAGCAGAAAGAAACATCTGTAGTTCATCGCTTGAAATAACAGCAGGCACAGCTTTATATTTCTCATGCCAGTACTTGCAGACTGCCATCATGTCTTCGGTATCAGGGCATTCATTCCAACCACCGAAAGGTATCCACGCGAAGACTTCCCATGGCTTATTCGCAGGGATTCTGGCAAGGATAAGCTTTTCATTATTATCAGTGCTCAGAAAGTTTAAAGCAGGCGTTACGCCGTCGGTGTATTCGCCATATATATCATCATCACCAAAGTCTTCCTCAAACATTTCCGTATTCTCATCAAAGCGCTGTTTTAAGAAGGACTCTCCATGAGATATATCGGCGCTAAGCATCTTGCTCCTGTAACTCTCGGCTCCGCCATTGTCTTTGTAATTGCACTGTATCATCTCAAGAAGATGACCATTAAGCACAAGTATTATCGGTATATATCCTTCTCTTTGCCCCTTTTCTGATTCATCTTTATATAGCTTCATTATGCTATCGCTGTTCAGAAAGCCGCTTATATTTTTACATTCACAGCCAATTAGTTCCGCTATCTGTTTTGCATTATCATTCGGCTGCACCAGTGGCTGCTCTTTGTTCCCTAAAAGCTTTGAAAATAGTCCCATATCCGTACTCCTTGTTTTTTACAATTATATCACATAATCCTCTTTTTTTCAAGATATTGGATATTGCCATATATACTAAAATATGATAAAATAAAAGTATCTAAACATAAGGAGGAGTACCCATGGCAAAATATGTTCTTT
>CAMYYQ010000098.1 GCA_947303535.1 uncultured Ruminococcus sp. | reverse complement strand
CTTCTTTGCAACTATATCCATCGCTATCTTGCAAAGATACATATTCGTACCTATGCCTGCTGTAGCGGTTATCTTCGTGGTTTTAAGCACATCTCTTATCATAGTCATAGCAAGCTCATGTGCAGTCATGCCGTAAGTGTCAAGGTAAGCGGTAACGTCTATAAACACCTCATCAATGGAGTAAACGTGTATATCCTCGGGAGCTACATACTTGAGGTATATCTGGTATATCCTCGTACTGTAGGCGATATACAGAGCCATTCGCGGAGTAGCGACTATATAGTCCAGTTCAAGTGACGGGTCTGCATCAAGCTTGCTTGCTATCTCGGACTTTCCTCTGAATCTTCTCCGCGGAGCTCTCATTCTCCGCATATCATTTACATCTCTGACCTTTGAAACCACCTCGAAAAGTCTCGGTCTCCCGGGGATACCGTAAGCCTTCAGCGATGGCGATACGGCAAGACATATAGTCTTATCAGTGCGGCTCTTATCCGCAACAACAAGGTTAGTGTCAAGCGGGTCAAGACCGCGTTCAGCACATTCTGCCGAAGCATAAAAGGATTTCAGATCAATAGCAACATATATTCTTCCCATAGCCGCCTCCTTGTCGAACATCTGTTCTTTCTGCTATTATACCACTCCGTTGCACCTGTTGTCAAGACTAAAAGAGAAAATACGTTCTTATTTTGTGATATATCACATAAATTCAACCTCGGATTTTTACGTTTTCACAATACAACTTTGATAGTTTCACTATCAAGAGCTGATAAAATTGGCTATTTTTTACAAATTTGCACTTAAATTATCTCTCAATAAATTGCAGAAGAATGATTGACAGCCCTGTGAAGAAATGATATAATTTTAATATGGGACTATTGCGGAAAAACAACTCTCAGCTCCGCGGCTCGACATACATAACGATCATATAAAAATATTCGGATCTTCGCTTTTTATAAAGCGTGTACTGACAATCATACGCGACTATATGTATTATGTCCTTACTTAATTTTAGGGAGATGTGTAACATGAATCAGGACTCAATTTCATTTGACCTGGGCTGTAATTTCGATTACAAGCTTTTCGACTTTGTTGATGAGTACGACAAGAAGCACGCTATCACAAGCTTCTTCGGCAAGCTCAAATTCGACGGACTTCCGGGCGGACGTACCGCTTCTATTATTCCTGACTTCACACTGGATCAGCTTGCTGATTATGTCAAGGAATGTAAGAAGCGCGATATCACATTCAACTATCTTATAAACCCGCTTTCAATGGATCAGAACGAGATCGATCCTGTTGTGGGCAAGCAGATACGTGATTTTATCCACCAGATGTACGATCTTGGCATAAGAGCATTTACTCTTAATTCGCCTATCCTTATCAAGTATGTAAAGAGAGAATTCAAGGACGTTTTCGTAACACTTGGACTCTATGCTTATCCTACAACTATACAGCATATCGAATACTGGAGAAACTGGGGCGTTGACGAGATCACTCTCGACCACGGCTTCAACAGAAAGTTCGACCTGCTCAGAAAGGTCCTTACACAGTACAAGGATACAGACCTTCACCTCCGTGTAATAGCTAACAATCTCTGCCTCAGAGAATGTCCTTTCCGTCTTGCACACGGCTGCTTCGTAGGTCACTCAGACCCTGAGCTGTTCTCTATGGACTACTCACTTGTCAACTGTGCTTACAAGAAGGTAACTCATCCTGCTGCAATCCTTACAGCTGAGTTCATTCGTCCTGAGGACGTTCACTACTACAGAGAGCTTGCAGAAGAGACAGGCAACAAGCACTTCTCTATCAAGCTTATCGACAGAACAAGAACAACAGATTTCCTTGAAAGAGTAGTAAAGGGCTATATGTCAGAGTCCTACGACGGAAATCTTCTCGATATCGTAAACTGGCCACAGGCTAAGACGATCGCTACACGTCCAGACCAGGCTAAGGATGGACTCCAGGCAGCAGGTGCAGGTGCTCCTCCAACAGGTGCTCCTATGGGCGCAGGTGCTCCTCCAATGGGTATGCCGGCAGGCGGTCCTCCTCCGTGGGTAATGGAAGGCAGACCTCCAAGACCAGGTGAGCCTGAGGAATGGGCAAAGAAGAACGGTATCACAGCTCCTCCGGCAGGTATGCCTGTAGGCGGTCCTCCTCCAGGAGTTCCTAAGATGAGATGGATGGACAGACTCAAGCCCGAGGCTATGATGAATTACGGAAGAACTATGCATCTTCCTAAGATGTATGTTGACAACAAGAAGCTTGACGGCTTCCTTGAGCACTTCATCAATAACAACAACTGTGCAAGTTCACTTTGTGTAAACGATATCCTCGAAGAAGGACAGTCAGCTCCTAATGCTTGCGCTCATTGCAGCAACTGGGCTAAGAATGTAATTTCTTACGACGAGGCTGAGATCGAACAGTGGAAGGGTCTGTGCGCAGGTGTTCTTCAGAGCATCGAAGACGGTTCTATCTATAGATAATTGATAATTCAAAGCTGCATTGCGGTCATTCTCCGCAGTGCAGCTTTTTTGCAGCGTGACGCTGCACCCTTGCTCCGCGGTATAGTTAATAATAATGGCTGATAATATCCGCGAGAGATAATAAACGAAAGGCATATATCATCGCGTGAATGCGTGACGGCGCAGAGCCTGCGCACCCTTGCTCGTCCGTGTATCATCGAAAGATGAGTCGCATATCGACACGGGGAATATCATCGGGGGGGTAACGGGCGTGCGGAACTCGCCCCTACACATCGTATCTTGTTACTTGTATCGTAAGGCGCGGACTGCCAAATAAGCAGTGCTGGCAGCCCCCTACAATCTAACGGCTAATAGCTCGGGACGTCGAGGACTCCCAACAGGAGCCGCGACCCTCTGTCAGCTTTGCTGACATCTCCCTGTACTACAGGGAGTCACCGTCCCCTACAGTGCGCTAATGTTATTTATACTGTATAGCTCGGGAGCCCGAGGGCGGGCTCCCCTACTCTCTAATCACTAACCACTAACAACTAATCACTTATCTTGATTTTTGGCGGATTATATGTTAGAATTAAAGCAACTTTTATGACTGAGGTGAAAACATGAACACCATACTTCTCGTTGAGGACGATGAAACGCTCAACCGCAACATCTCACTTGCTCTCAGATCCGAAGGCTACAACGTTATCGCTGTAAGTACAACAGCCGCAGCCGAACTCCACGCTCAAGAAGCTGACCTTATAATACTCGATGTCATGCTCCCTGACGGCAGCGGTGTTGACCTTTGCAAGCGGCTGAGGAAGAAGATACAGACTCCCGTTATATTCCTTACCTCATGCGATGATGAAGCGGATATAGTCCGCGGACTTGACAGCGGCGGCGATGACTATATAACAAAGCCATTCCGTCTGCGCGAGCTTTTCTCACGTATACGTGCAAATCTCAGACGAGTACCCGATGTGCCTGAAATGGAACTTACTGCCGTAGAGCAGAAGCTTCTCAGCTACCTCATGCTGAACCGTGAACAGTACCTTACCCGTGAACAGATACTGGAATACCTCTGGGACTCAAAGGGCATCTTCGTAAACGACAACACCCTTTCGGTAAATATCAGCCGTCTGCGCGAAAAGCTCAGCAAGACCACAGGCAGCGGCAGGATAGTCACCAAGAGAGGAATGGGCTATAAATGGACAGAACAGACCGATTCATAAACAACCGTGCTCCGCGAAAGCTTCTGCTCATACTTCTGCTTATGATATGTATATCCGCAGCAGCGGCTTTCGGCATATCAAAGCTCTGCGCTGACAGGATAGTAAGAGAGCAGATAACAGCCGAGCTTTCAGCCATAGGTGACGGAAAATTCACAGGTGCTCCCGATGAGCAGGCAATAGCAAGAGCCGAGGAAAAACTCAGCGGCTACAGTATCGACCGTGAGCTCTCACCTGCAATAATGCACAGCTACAATTCCGTGCGCATGACTGTATTCACTGCCATATTTGCAGTCATGGCTTCATTGTCGGTGATATGGTTCGCCATAGCGATACATGAACTTATGAACATATACCGCGACCTTGAAAAGCTCCGTGCCGACTGCCTTAACGCAGCCGACAAAACTGACGGTACTATAGGTCTTTACGGCGAGGACTTGGGCTGTGTACGAAGAATATCCGAAGCCGCAGATACACTGGCAGACCGAATGAACAATCTCCATTTCAAACTCAACAACGAGCAGCGTTTCCTCCGCGATTTTCTCACCGACCTCTCTCACCAGATAAAGACTTCTCTTGCCGTAGTAAGACTCAATACCGATATGCTCAGCGAGCTTGACGACTTATCTCAGGAGCATCGCGACAAGCTCTCGGACGAGATACAGCTCAATCTCAGCAGCATGGAAAAGCTCGTTATCGAAGCCATAAAGCTTGCCAAGCTAAACGCAGACGCTGTAGAGTACAACATGGAGATAAATTCCCCTGCGGAGATATGCAGGATAGCTGTAAAGCGTATGTCACCTCTTCTCAGAAGCAAAAGCATAAACGTGACCGAAAGCCTCTCCGACGATATAAAACTCAGCTGTGACAAGGGCTGGCTCTGCGAGGCTGTGGAAAATATTATCAAGAACTCAGCAGACCACTCCGAATGTACCGAGATATCGCTGGAGCTCAAAGAAGACCCCATAATGATAACATTGGCTGTTACCGACAACGGCAAGGGCATACCCCAGGAAGAGATACCGAAGCTGTTTGAACGCTTCTCCTGCCGCTCCAACGACAAGACTATGTACAGCTCGGGACTGGGTATGTCTATAGCACAGAAGATAGTCCGCGCCAACGGCGGAGATATAATGGTGTATTCGGAAGTCGGCAAAGGCACACGCTTTGAATTCGTCTTTATCAAAGAGTGAGTTGTTAGTGCTTAGAATTGTAGGGGACGCCGCCCTCGGCGTCCCATTAGCAACAGCACAAATAACATGAACGCATTGTAGGGGCTGCCTTTGGCAGCCCGTTATAATCTCATCGTACCTTGCGGACGACCAATGGTCGTCCCTACGATCAATCAAACATATCTTTCCGATAGCTGAAAAAATTTTCAGCTTTTTTTATTTTTGTAACATTACAGTAAGATAACCGTGATAAACTAAAGTTACAATAAGGAACGGAGGTATCATTATGGACGACAACATCATTCTTAAAACCGAAAAACTCAAAAAAGAATACGGCGAGGGTGAAAACGCTTTCCTTGCACTCAACGATGTAGACCTTGAAGTGAAGCAGGGTGAATTCTTAGCCATTACAGGCGAGAGCGGAAGCGGCAAGACTACTCTCCTAAACTGCTTAGGCTCTCTCGACCGTCCCACAAGCGGCAAGATAATCTTCAACGGCAGGGATATCACCACAATGGACGACAACGGGCTGTCCGCCTACCGCAGAAAGAGCATCGGCTTTATCTTTCAGAACTACAATCTCATACCCGTACTAAACGTCGAAGAGAATATAGTTCTGCCGCTGAACCTTGACAACACCCCTACCGACAAGGATCTCCTTGAGGAGCTTCTCAAGCTCACAGGACTTGACGTAAAGCGAAACAACTACCCTCACGAGCTCTCGGGCGGTCAGCAGCAGCGTGTAGCCTTTGCGCGGGCACTTATCCATAAGCCGAGAATAATACTTGCGGACGAGCCTAC
>CAMYYQ010000097.1 GCA_947303535.1 uncultured Ruminococcus sp. | reverse complement strand
CTATTGCTGTTCATCACTAATCGGAGCTCGTGCTGCAATCGAGCTAATCGGACCTGGAAAGCGCGGAAAATCAGTGATAATTTCCTTCTTGGAAAGTATTATTGATGAATGTCTGCGCTCAAGTTTGTCGTTCAGCGACATCGGCAGACGAGAGTACGTCGTCAAGCTGGTTGGCAAAATTCTGAACACATGTTCGGATAACGACCCAGCACCGATGAAAAATGAGAGCTTGTTCAAACGAATCACTGCCTGTGAGACCATTATGGCGCGTGACTTGTACAAGTCTGCTGTATCTTTCAGACCTACGGCTACGTTGATCTTCGCATCAAACCACGATCTCGCATTCACTCATCCTGATGATGAGCTGTGGGATCGTGTTATCCCACTGGTCTTCTCTAAGGCTATCCCAGAAGAGAAACGGGATCCTGAGCTGCTGAATAAGCTTATCAGTGAGAAGAACGTGATAATGTCGATGGCGCTTGATACGCTTCGTGATCTTGTGGAGAACGGGTTCAAATTCGATCTCCCAGACGATAGCAAAGAGTATCTTGAACGCCGCAGGGCAGAACTGCATCCGGAGCGTGCATTTCTTGAGAGGTATACCGTTCTGGACCCAAAAGGCGAGATATCGTCGCGAAAGCTGTGGGAGGATTTCAATCAGTTTTGTACTGATAACACAATCCAGCCTATCGGTCAGAAAACATTTCTGGCTCAGGTCGAGGCTTACGCTGATGGAATCATCAAAACAACATTGGGTCCGGCGCACAAACGCTACAACGGCTTCAAAGGTTTGCGCTACAAGAACGCAAAAGACTTTGAGAGCGAAGATGAGGAGGTGTGAGTAAAAATGCACTTCAACTTTATCTCTCGCAGTCCACCATAATGATATCGGCTACATAGTAATGAAAAAAGCAACAAGATTAGGTTATATCATTACCAATCGATATTACATAATGGAGGACGATAAAAATGTCAAATGAAGAAAGAAAGTCTCTACCTATCCAGATAAAGGTAACTCCTGAAGCAAAGGAGAAGATTGGTCAGCGTGCAAAAGCAGCTGAGCTCAACGTAAGCGAATACATTCGCGTCGCTGCTATATCCGATGAGAAAGTGGTATTTCTTAACGGAAGCGGCAGCGTTGCGAAGTCGCTTGCCGAGATAAATATCAACTTAGACCGTGCTCTGCGCGACCGCGAGATCACGACCGAGTTGGAGAGAGCTCTCCTTGAGAAATTCGGAGATATTTATAATGTATTTTACGAAATTCTTGACGTGCTCTCAGGCATAAACCACCTTGAAGAACTTCTGGAGGTGTGATTATGTCAATATATAAAAGAATTAATGACTCAAAGAATGATCGGGAAGCTTTCGAACGTATCATAGCATACGTCACGAAGAAACCTTACACAGTCTGGGACACGGATGTAGGTACAATCGGATGCAGAAAGGAAAGCATTTTACGGGATATGGCGTCTACTAAGAAGGCGTTTCACAAAGCCAGTGGTCGTCAGTACGAACATGCCGTACTGTCCATCACTCCGGATTTTCAAACTTTGAAGGATTCGGATTACATGGAAATCGGCAGACGTGTTGCTTCACGCTGCATAGGTCATCAGTGCGTGTATGTCTTGCACAAGGATACTCGCACAAGACATTTGCACTTCGTTTGGAACACTATATGCTACAAGGATGGCAAGCGTTTCAACATGGGACCGCCTGGTCTCAATCAGGAGAAATTATTTATCAACAAGGTGCTAGAGGAGTATGACCTTGACCCTATACGCTCAAGTCCGAATGAGATGATAGACACTGGCTATCATGACATAAGATACCCGGCGCAGTTTCTTGAGGTGTATGATGATACACCCGATGACAGAAATATGTTTTTGGCACCACCGCCACAGACAGAAGAAGATATTAATGACGATGATATGAGCATGGCTGAGGCACGCTCAATCTGGTTTGGAAATTATGGAGGTAATTATATGTACAACAACTACGCTCCGGCAGAAATGCCGCAGACAGCTCCTGCTGTAACACAGGCTGCAAGTATTACCGCAGGCAATAACACAAGCGGTAACGGCTTGAACCTCGTAAATGTCAACAATATTCAGCTCGAAAGCATGAACGATTTAAGTCAGGCAACGGCCGACTTAGGTGACGCTTTCAACAGCGCAGCTCGTGCAGGAGCGACAGCTCTTGCCGCTATGCGCCGCAACGGTATTGAGGACGGCGTTACAGTAACAACGATCAACAACTTTACTGTTGGCGGTAGTGAAGACACTAGCTACAATCCGTTCGGTATAATCGATATCCCCTATACGGATTGACCTATACTTATTATACGCTATTTGACAACTCTGGTCAATAGTACAGCCCTTATATCTAAGGAGGAATTGTTATGACAATGGAAAGAAAAACAGAGCTCGCTAAGCAGCTCGTTGCAATCATTTTTGAACTTACGTCAGCCGGGGAAGTGCCGGCTGGCGTAATGCCTGTAGAGCAGCCCAAGAAACCTGTGGAGATGCTCACACTTAAGGAGAGCTTGGATATTATACCAGGTTTATCAATGCATACACTTCGTCAGCTTGTGCTTCAGGGCAAGATAAAAAGTGTGAGATGTGGTGCGGGTGTTCGCGGCAAGATTCTCATAGCAAAGGAGGAGCTGTTAAGTTACTTTGCATCATGAAATAACGTGACCTGCCGAAAGGCAGGTCATATTTCTTTATGGAGGGAAATATATGGCTACAATACAGAAGCGTGGCAACAGCTACACTATTCGTGTAAGCTGCGGCTATGATGTATACGGAGGACACAAGGAACAGTCTATGACCTGGAAACCCGATGAGGGAATGTCTCAGCGGCAGATTGAAAAGGAGCTTAACCGTCAGGCGGTTATGTTTGAGGAAGCCGTCAACCACGGCTACAAGGCTTCGGCAATGAAGTTTCAGGAGCTTGCGGAGGAATGGTTCGAGAGCTATGCAAAGAACACTCTCAGGAGCACTACATATGAGCGTATGCTCCAGCTCACGCACCGTGTATATCCTGCTATCGGTCATCTGCGTATCGACAAGATCACAGCAAGGCAGTTGCAAGGGTTCGTGAACTCCCTCGCCAAAGAGGGGGCAAACGAAAAGACAGGTAAGCCTCTTGCACCGAAAACGATCCGTCACAACCTGAGCTTTATCTCAGACGTATTCAGCTATGCGGTCCGTATGGACTTGGTATCGGACAATCCTTGCAGGAAGGTAACTATCCCGAAAGGCGAGGTAAAGGAGAAACAGATATATTCACAGGAAGAGATGGCACATCTGCTTACAGCTATTCATGGAGAGCCTCTGAAGTATAAAGCCTTCTTCTTTCTGATCGCTTACAGTGGCTTCCGCAGGAGCGAAATGCTCGGTCTTGAGTGGAAAGATATCGACTTCGAGAACAATATCATTACCATCAAACGCACCTCGAATTATACCGCAGAGCGTGGTATATATACCGACACCACAAAAACAAAACGCTCTCAGCGAGTTTTGAAAATATCTCCGTATATAATGGAGATACTGAAAGAATACAAGCTGGAACAGGACGAAGAAGCTCTCCGTATCGGAGACAAGTGGGTTGAGAGTGACAGGCTCTTTGTAAAATGGAACGGCGAGCCTATGAACAATCAGACACCCTACGGCTGGCTGAAAGAGTTCTGCGAGAAGAATGATATGCCTTTCTACGGTATACATAGTTTCAGACATTTTGCGGCAAGTTCGCTTATTTCAGCAGGCCTTGATGTTACAACAGTATCAGGCGCGTTAGGCCACTGTAATTCGGGAACAACTTTGAATGTATACTCACATATGTTTCAGAATGCACAGGCAAGAGTATCGGAAGCAATGGACAAAGCGTTCGCATTTCTGCCGCAGGAGGAAAAAACGGACTCAGAATAAGGCTATGAAGGTAGAGTATAAGGGTAAGCTCGCTGTCATCTGACAAAACAGACAGCGAGCTTATTCTATGCAATAAAAACTGAATGAATATTATTCATTATTATGCATAAGAGATGATGTAAAAAAGCGATGCTTGTACACTAAAAAAATCCGAGTAGCGTACAAATAGCGTACAAACTCATTTTTCAGAAAAAAGAAAAACCCACAAACGGCTATTTTAAGCCATCTGTGGGATTGCGAAATGGTGACCCGTACGGGAATTGAACCCATGATTCCGCCGTGAAAGGGCGATGTCTTAACCTCTTGACCAACGGGCCATAATGGTAGCGGCAGTAGGATTCGAACCAACGACCAATCGGGTATGAACCGAGTACTCTAGCCAACTGAGCTATGCCGCCATTAATATATTGCCGTCACCTGCGACTAAATTATTATATTACAGAATAGAGAAAAAGTCAAGCATAAACGCGAAAAAAGTATTGTTTTTGTAGACTTGCACAAAATAGCGGCTGCACTTATATTTTTAGGGAGCATATTTTACAACAGGCGGATTGACAACGTGATTTGGATATGATAAAATAAATGTAATGGATTTTTTATTCGGGAGGAAGAGAAAATGGGAACAGATGAAATAATTGCGTTTCTTATACGTGCGAAAAAGGCGACATATGCAGGAAAGGGTGCGGAGACAGTCTCCTCGCGTCCCGAGTCTCACGACCTGGAGTACACAGAGGGGGAGCTCAGATACCTCGACACATACCTCGGCGGAGCTCAGTTCGCAGGTGAAGAAGCCATATGGATAAGCGGCAAGCCCTACTGGAGCATGAATTACGCAGGGCAGGTCATAGGAGAGCCTTTCAGCGGCGATTTTCTGAAAGAAGCACTCCTGCGCGTTCCGATGGACAAGCCATTCCGCGGACCTGCCGAGTACAGTAACGGAGACTACACCTACAAGAGCACAGTCAAGGGCGATTTCGGGTGGTTTCAGGGGTATGAAGTGATAGCATACAAGGGCGAAGTGATATATGAATGTCACTATCACGGCACTTTGATAAAATAGCAGCTCAGGACTTGTCTTTTTGCCTGAACAGGAATGAAGCAGTAAGACCGAAGAGAAGTGCAGCGGTTACACCGCCTGCTGCTGCGGTAAGACCGCCTGTGAATACACCGAGCAGACCATCGTTTTCGATGGTCTTTCTTATGCCCTCAGCAAGGAGATGACCGAAGCCCGTCAGTGGCACTGTAGCTCCTGCGCCTGCGAAGTCCGCAAAGGGTCCGTAAAGTCCGAGGGCGGAGAGGATCACACCTGTGATAACGAAGCCCGTGAGTATACGTGCAGGTGTAAGTTTTGTGAAGTCGATGAGGAGCTGTCCTACGGCGCATACAGCACCGCCAACAAGGAAAGCTTTAATGATATCCCAGAGCATATTATCGTTCCTTTCTTATATGGACCAAATGTGAGATAGCAGGTATACTTTCGCCCTGCTGTATCGTCATAGGCGACATGAGCGCACCTGTGGCTGCAAAGATTATATCGTGTACTTCGCCACGTTCGAGCATAGGCAGGAAGTTTCCGCAAAGCACACTTGCTCCGCAGCCGCAGCCCGAGCCGCCGCAGTGAGTGTCCTGAGTATCCGCATCGAATATCATTGCGCCGCAGTCGCGGTGCTGAGCCGAGATATCAATGCCCTGCTTCATAAGGATATCGAGAAGTAGCTTACTGCCCACAAGCCCTAAGTCACCTGTGATAATGAAGTCGTGATCCACAGG
>CAMYYQ010000096.1 GCA_947303535.1 uncultured Ruminococcus sp. | reverse complement strand
GTCCAGCTGGGTCAGGGCAAGCTCCGTCGCCGCCTGGATCTCCACGCCGTAGCGGGTTGCCACCAGGTCGATCGGCCCGATGCGACGCGGCCTCTCGCTGGCGTCGCCGACTTCGCCGAACAGTTCCCTGAGCTTTTCAGCTATTTCCATTTACGACCTCCGTTTCCTGTCCAAGACTGCTGCGTATTATTTCGGCGGCTTTATTAAAATCTGCCGTTCTGATAATGATTCTATTAATAGATATGCCGCTTTCTTCTGAAATATTAATCTCTGTCTTGATGTCATCAACTGTTATACCTGCTGCACTGAGCTGTGAGCTAAGTATATCCGAGATATTTGAAGCCGTCTGTTCAGCCACGGCGTTGTCATATGCTTCTGTTGAAAAGCTGAACTCATTGCTGTCAAAACTGCTGAGGTCAGGGAGTTCTATCTGTTTCCTGCCGTTGAATATCAGTCCTGCAACTACTATGGCAAATACAAGCCTGTACACGAATTCTGCCTGTGAACGCAGCCTTGTCCCCTCAGTGATATGACTTATGATACATATGCCTGCTGCTGTAATGCAGACAGCTCTGACAGCTGTTGTTATAGCTTCCATGTTATCACCTCGCAATCTGCATAAGTATTGCAGTACACAGAACAAACATCATTCCGAAACAAATAAGTACCGTCTGAGATATGGCAAGTCCGCTGTCAAGTGACTTCAGTACTGTACTCATTTGCTCCTCTCCGAACATATCCGCTGTCGCAGAAGCAGCCCATATCACTGCTCTGTATATAAGAATATGCAGGACAGGCGGTAGTATCATCAGTATTATCACTATGCAGCCCCCTGTGCCAACTGTTCCTCGAAGGATATCGAAGCTGCTCCTGACTGTTGCATACGCATCGGAAAATGCTCCGCCGACTACGGGAACAAGCCCTGATATAAGAAAACGTGCTGTCTTGGTCGCAGCTCCGTCTGTCTTGGCTGCAAGTGTACATTTCAACGTGAGAAATCCTGTAAACAGTGTCATGGAAACTGTAAGCACCCATGTAATGAGCTTTCGCATAAGCTGTACTGCTCCGCTGAAATTGTTCTTTGACAGCGCTCCGCCTGTTACCGAAAGCATGGTAACTGCGCTCAATACAGGCATAAGAGCGCCTGTAACGAGCTGTACTATAAATTCTGAACCTGCAAGGAGCATTATATCATATACTCCTGCGCTGCCGATGTTTCCGCAGGCGGCTGTTATCCCTGAAAAAACAGGTATGTACACCGCGATAAAACCGCCGCATAGTTTTATGTTCTCTATTGTTTGTGAAAAGACTTCAAAAAGCGGCGGTGCGATAACTGTAACTGCTGTGATGATGCAGACTGAACTGTATATCCTTTCGGAATTGCCCAATATGCCGCCGCCGAAGCTCCTTAAAACCGAAGTTATCAATATTATGAGAAGCATAGTTCCCAGAAGCCTCAGGGGTGTACCGGAAATTTCCGTCGTCCTTTTCATAATTTCGCTGACAAGGCTCCTGAATGATATACCGCTCAGTTCATCAGAGCTGTAGCCTATATCGTATTCCTGCAATACCTCATCAAACTGTAACTGCATTTCATTCTGTGATGAAGCTGTATTCTCTGCATTAGCTGTTACAGGTATGCAAACAAATATGAGCAATATAGTTACAAATACAGATACAAAAAAATTTTTCATATTATTCCCGAATAAGCTTGTCTATCAATTGGATGAAACTGTTCATAAGAGGCAGGCTAAGTACTATTATTGCTGCCCTGCCGCAAAGCTCCGCCGCTGAGGCTATGGCAGTCTCACCGCTGTCACGGCAGAGTTCGGCTGAAATATGAGTAATGCAGCATATTGATATGCAGCTCTCAGATATTCCTGCCGCCTCAAATATACTGCGTATCTCGTCAATAGTACCTCCAAGAAATGAAACAAAAAATGCTGTCACCAGCACGCTGACTGCTATTGAAATCAGCATGGACTGCTCCGAGCAATATTGTTTCAGTATCACAGCCAACAGCGCTCCCACAACGCAGAATGCTCCAACAGAAAAACAGTTGTCTACCATAATCCGAACACCGTCTTTACCTTGTCGAACAGGTCGCCTATCTCATCAACGATGACTACAAGAACTACGATAAGACCTGCAAGAGTTGTCATCATTGCCTGTTCTTCGCGCTCCGCTCGTTTCAGTACAAGATTAAGCACAGCTACTATTATGCCTGTGCCTGCAATTTTAAATATCAGATCTATTTTCATATTATTATTATCCCTATTGCTGCTCCCGAAAGCACTCCTATGCTTCTGTAGAGCTTTCCTTTTCGGTCATATTCGCTCTGCCTTTTTTTGTACAGCTGTTCTACTCTCGTGCGTATGTCGTCTATACCTCTGAGCTGCCCCTCAGTGTCGGTGGTTCCGAGGATACTGCCGAGAGACAGCATGATATCAAGTTCATCATTATCGAAACAGCTAAGTCTGCGAAAAGACTCCGACCACTGTTCGCGGAAATCAGTCTCATAACTGTAACACTCAGGCAAGCTTTCAAAAGATATATCTATTTTTAATTTTTCACTTTTCAGCCTCCTGACTATACCGTACACATCGCTGTTTTTTGAACGTATCTCCGACTCGCATATATTAAGGATCCGCTCTGCTGATCTGCAAAAATCAACTCCTTTTTTTAGTCTTTCTGCCATACTGAATCCGCAGAACATTCCGCCAAGTATAAACATTAATCCTGCACTTAGCTTAATCCACATTTTTCAGCCTCCTTATTTCCCTGACTTCACCAGGTGAACTTGACCCCGTCAGAAATACTGCTGCATCAAACTTCCCCTTTTCAAGGAGGCAGCTTATCTCTTTTCTCCTGAGAAGATCAGAAAAATTCATTCCGTGAGCTGTTACCACAAACTTTACTCCGCAGCCTATTCCGTCAAGTATTGCTTCTGTATCATTCTGCGAGGCTATCTCGTCACAGAAGATCACATCGGGAGAAAGTGTTCTTATAGCTGACATTATGCCAACTGAGCGCGGACTGCCGCTTATCACATCAGTCAAACAGCCTACATCATTCTGCGGTATACCGCCAGCAAGACATGATATCTCATTTCGCTCATCTATCAGCGTGACCTTGCGAAAACTTCCCGTAAGTCGGCAAAGCTCACGAAGTACAGTGGTTTTTCCGGAGCTGACTCCGCCGCATATAATTATGTTTTTTCCATAGGTCTTTGAAAAAATATCGTCCGCACAGCCTTCTATGCACCTTGAAATTCTGAAGTTTACAGATGTGAAATCCGTTAAGACAGGTGTTTCGTTAGTCGAATATGTACCTGAAACACCCACACGTACTCCGTTTTCAACTACAAAAAATCCCTCTTTGAGCTGCTTCAAACAGCTATGCATAGAGTAGTGACACAGCCTGTCAATAACTTCACGGATATGAACTCCGCTGACTGTAAATGTCCTGTCAGTCATCATTTCTGATAGCTCACCACTCTGACTTAAATAGCATATCTTGTCCGCATAGACAAAATATACAGGTCCGCCTGCACGAAGTCGTATCTCCATTACATTACTGAGCTTCTCAGGCAGGATAGCCTTGATGTGATTCCTGATCTTTTCGGGGATATAGTTCATCACAGTGTCAATGCTTGTACTCCTTTGCATTTCATCATCTCCTTTTAATACATCTTATTCACCACCGTATATCTTTATGCATAAAAAAAGGACGCTCAACGCGTCCATAAAAAAACAGCACACCGAAGTGTGCTGTAATTTTTATTATTATTCCTTTACGCCGCCAAGAGCTACACCAGCAATGATGAATCTTGAAAGAAGTACGTATGCAATAATGATAGGAATAATTGAAAGTGCAATTGCAAGATAGATAGCACCGTAGTCATTGAACTTATCTGATGACTGAAGAGCGGCAACCATCATTGGAAGTGTCTTCTTGTTGAGCTTAACATTGATAAGGATCATGTTAGGTGTGTAGAAGTTGTTCCAGCTTGCGATGAAAGCGAAGATAGCCTGTACAGCTATAGCCGGCTTCATCATAGGGATTGCAATTGATAAGAATGTTCTGAACTCACTGCATCCGTCAATTCGAGCTGCTTCAACGATGTCCAGCGGGAATGACGACTTCATGTAGGAACGCATGAAGTATACGACCGCAGGTGCTGCAATAGCAGGGATAATGAGCGGCCAGTATGTATTTGTAAGATGCATATCAGACATGAATGATACGAAACCTGCTGATGTTACCTGCATAGGTACCATCATTACAAGGAGGATAACTGAGTAAGAGATCTCCTTGAGTTTGAAATCGTATACATGGATACCGTAAGCTGTAAGAGCTGAGAAGAAAACTGTAAGGAAAGTAGCACAAACAGTGATGATCAAGCTGTTCTTATAACCGTAAAGTGCGTTATATGAGAGCTTGAAGTTCTGGTCTGTAACTATCTTATGGAAGTTTGCTTTCAGGTTAGAGCCTGGTATGAATGAAAGTCCGTTTGCAATCTCCGAATGCTCACGAGTAGCATTGATAATAAGAATGTATATCGGAAGCAGACAGATGATGGTAAGAATAACGAACCAAACAACCAGTATAGTTGACTTTAATTTGATCTTAAAGCTATAGTTGTCCTTTGCCTTACCGTAAACTGATTTCATATTTGTACTCATATGCTGATCCCTCCAAACTGCTTGCTTTCTCTCTTAGCCTGCTGAGCGATCTTTTTACGCTGCTTCTTCTTAGCGATCTCATCCTTATCACGAGTAATGTAGAATGCGATAAGACCGAGTGCAAGAGTAATGAAGAAGAGGAGTACTGATGCAGCACCTGCATAACCCATCTTGTTATTATCAGCCTGGGCATGGAAGTACTGGAAGATCATTACAGCCATGGTTCTGAGATGTTCCTTTGGAGTGGTCGAGTTTGTGTAAAGGTAAGGAATATCAAACATCTGGAGACCACCGATCATAGATGTGATAAGTGTATATGCCATGATAGGTGTCAGAAGAGGAAGAGTGATCTTTCTGAATACCTGTCCTGAGCTTGCACCGTCGATGCTTGCAGCTTCAAACAGTGAAGGGTTGATACCCTGGATACCTGACATGAGCATGATCATGGTATTACCAAACCACATCCATGTCTGGATAAACATTACAACGCCGCGTGACTGCCATACACCGTCAATAAACTGTATGGAATCATAGTGCTCGGAAATCGGGTTTCGGTGTACTATGCCCATCTTATTAAGGAGTAAGTTTAAAGCACCCGGGTTTGTTTCTGACTGTCCGCAAAGCTGAAGGAAAAGTACAGCAACTGATGCAGCAGTGATGATATTTGGAAGGTACATAACGATCTTAAAGAAGCCCTTTCCCGGGATCTTTAACTGCTTCTGTAAACCATACAGCAAGAGAAAGTGAAAGAGCAAGCTGAGGAATAAAGTTACCAACCCAAAGTATAACTGTATTCTTCAGACACTTGAAAAAGCTCTCATGGATAACTCTGACTTTACGGGTACCGCCAAATAAAATGTCTTTGTAGTTCTGAAGTCCTACCCAATCATGAATGGACTTACCATTGCCGTGGAAACTTACAATAAAGGTGTTAATCAACGGCCATAACTGGAAAAAGAAATAAACAAGGAAAAAAGGTAATATAAAAATATAACCATACTTAGCGTAGCTAATAGACTTTA
>CAMYYQ010000095.1 GCA_947303535.1 uncultured Ruminococcus sp. | reverse complement strand
AGTGATAAAACTATAGAGGTAAAGGATCTTGAAGTACCAAAGGAATTCGATCCTTTTGAGTATCTTGATATCGAGTATACAGGCGTTGGCGATAACAGTGTCATGACTCTCAAGGTAGATGACGATCTCCCTGTAAACCTCGGCTTCGACGCTGACAAGACATACGGCGTAAAGAACGGCGATAAGGTAACAGTTACTTTCGGACCTTCATATTACGATGAAGATGATGTAATGGAAGCCTGCTTTAACAAGGGATACAAGCCTACTCAGATAAAGAAGGAGTTCAAGGTCGAAGGTGTTCCTACATATGTTGAGAAGATAGCTGATATCGAAAAGGCATCTTACGACAGAATGGAAAAATATGCGCTTGACAGCTTCAAAGAGCTTGCTGATGATTGGACTGACAAGACACTTGTTGATGTAAGCTTTGAGGGTGTTGATATGTATATCCCTAAGGAAACAGGATACTTCACTCCTCATAATATAGTATGCTACGTATATAAGGTAACTGCAAAGAACCCTGATGCTCCTAAGGAAGAGGAAAAGAAGGAAGAAGCTACAGAAGCTGAAAAGACAACAGCTGCTGAGGAAGCTGCCACAAAGGCTGAAGAGAAGAAGGAAGAAGCAACTACAACAGCTGCCGATGATAAGAAGTCAGAAGAAGCTACTACAACAGCTAAGTCTGAGGACAAGGAAAAGACTACCGAAGCCAAGAAGGACGATAAAAAGTCAGATAAAAAGGACGATAATACATTCACATATTATTACTACACTCTCTTCGAGAACGTAATAACACCTGATAACGGCAAGGGAAGCGAGTTCAGCGGAATCACTATAGAAGTTCCCGACAGTGATCTCTTCTTCGGCGAGATATACGGCGAAGGCTTCAAGAAAGGTGATGTTGTCTTTGACGGATTTGAAACTCTTGAAAAGCTCAGAGATTCTATCAAGGAAGATTACGAAGGCGCAAAGTTCGAGACAAATATCAAAAAGTAAATACAATGAAAACGTCCTGTATCTTATCATACAGGACGTTTTTTATATGTGTGAGATGCTTTTTTACTGTTTTGACTTGATGAAATGAAAGTATCATGGTATAAGCAGCGTGACGCTACACCCTTTTTCGCGTTAAAGAATTAAAAAACATGAACTATTATGCCGCGATTGTTGCTATTTCCAAACTTATATGATATAATGAATGCAAAGGCATTCATTATAGTCGATTTGGTATCGTACCAAAAAGAAGTTTATGGAGGATATGAAGCTTTGGGACATATGATCAGAGCGATAATCGGAAAAGAAAATGTCATTCAGTCAATTACAGAGCATTGGATATATGCAGAGATGATAAAGCTCCCGCAAGGCTATGCTCTCACATTCCTTAATGATTACTTATTTGATGATATAGAAGAACTGTGTGATTTGAAGAATACCCGTAACTATCCTCACTTGAACTATCTTACAGATTCCGTCATTTACTTTTTGAAAGAGAAATCGCTCAATGGTCAGCTGGTTTATATGGAAACAGACTATTTTGGTGGATACGGAACACAGGCAGGTGTATTTTTTGAAAACGGTGAAATGAAATGCGAACCAATGTACGGAGACGACACCGTCAATCATTTGTTAAGACTTTTAGGCGTAAGAAAGCACCTGCTGAAAGATGAGTTTGATACTTTAGAATTATATAAATACCGACGTATGGATTAAACTACCAAAAATCGTTAGTAATACTCCCTGATTCCTACTACTAACGATGTCCGCAATTTGCCGAAATGTATCGCACAAGATACGGAAATACATTGCAAATCAGAGAGGAAACACCTATGATAAGAATTATGTTTGTGTGCCACGGCAATATATGCCGCTCTCCTATGGCTGAATTTATAATGAAAAAGCTGGTCGCCGACTGCGGTCTTTCAGATGAGATATCCGTTGCTTCAAGTGCGACAAGTACTGAGGAGCTTGGCAACTCGGTCTATCCGCCTGCAAAAGCAGAGCTTGCAAAGCACAGTATCGGCTGCAGCGGAAAGTTTGCCGTACAGCTCAGAAAGTCCGACTATGATAAATACGATCTGTTCATCGGTATGGACACTGCCAATATTCGCAATATGAACCGAATTTTCGGCAGCGACAGCGACGAAAAGATATACAAGCTCCTCACTTTTGCAGGACGAGGCGACGACGTTTCAGACCCGTGGTACAGCCGCGATTTCGGCAAGGCTTACAGCGATATCGATGAGGGCTGCCGCGGTCTGCTTAAATATATCAGGGAGGAAATGCTTTGAAATATACCATACTTGAAATAATCGAATGGGATTACGGCTGCGAGGGTATTCCCGATGGAGAAGAACCCATGTGCAGCGTAGTTGTGAAAAGCGAAAACGGAAACGAAAAGACTATAAAACTGTCTGACAGCTATCTCAACGAAAATCACCTTAACACAGGCGATACTATAGAATTATAATGCTTTACTATATGTTCAACAAGCCCCAGGGCTGCGTTACTGCCTGTTCCGATGCGATCCACAAAACAGTTATGGACTACTTCCCTGCCGAGCTTACAGAGAAGCTTCACCCCGTAGGCAGGCTTGACAAGGACACCTGCGGACTCTTGATACTTACCGATGACGGCGACCTTGATTTCAAGATCATGCAGCCTGACAGACATATCAGCAAGACCTATTTCTTCTACGCTATCGGTACCATAAGCAATGAGAAGATACAGCTTATCGAGAACGGTATACCAATGAAAGGCTTCACTTCAAAGCCTGCGGATCTCCGACTTTGCAGGCAGTACAAAATACGGGAGCTTGAAGATCTCATGCCTGCTGAACGCCGCGAAAAATACATGAAGAATCCTGACGGTGCTGCTTTTGCTGCAACACTCACCATACATGAGGGGAAAAAGCACGAAGTAAAAAGGATAATGGAAGCTGTAGGCTGTCGGATATTCTACCTGCGCCGCGACTGCATCGGCTCTCTGAAGCTTGACCCTGAGCTGAAACAGGGAGAATTCCGCAGACTGACCGAAAATGAAGTAAGTTTACTTAAACAGAACAAATAAAAGCCTGAAAGAAGTATCTCTCCTTTCAGGCTTCGTTTTATTTTTGGGACTTTTTTCGCAAAGCAATAATAACTGCAAATATTATGCCAAGTAAAGCGATTCCCACACTGCTCCATAAGAGAGCTGTTTTTACCACATCGGTGGACTTCTGCTCCACTTTTTCAGTAGTAACATATGAAAATCCTGTTGCACGAAAGGCTTTGTCAACTTCTTCGGCAATGATCTCATGTCCTGCTGCATTTGGGTGGATATCCATTTTCTTGATATTGGTAAGCTCCCCTGCTCTGCCCTTAAAACGGGGTGCAACATCTATGACCTTATATCCGTTTGCCGACTTTTCGGAAATGATATTGTTGAGCTTTTCTATATTCTGAGCCGTAAAATCAGTTATCACAGAAAGTCTGTCGAAGTATTCAACAGGGTCATAAAGAGTCTGCACAAATACTGTTCCGTTGGTTCTGCTTTTCAGCTCAGATGATATGATATCAATATTCACTGTGAACTGCTCAAGTGCCTTGTCTGCTTCACTTCCCATGCTCAGGAGAGCAACTGCTGCACTTGCAAAGTCGATATCCTTGACATCAAAATTATTGATATCATCTATTCCAAGACTGTCTATAAGCTTGAAAAGTATTCCGAGAAGGTCGTTTCCGCCGATAGATACTACAACTGCGTCCGTATCTTTCAGTTCACTGTCAAGCTCGCCGCTCTGTATCTGCGTGATAAGGTCTGATGAAGTATAGCCCGATACGGCTTCGTTTACCATTGTATGACCGCACTCGCCTTCAAGCTCTTTCTCATACTTGCTTTTCAGTATATTTGAATAGGTCCGGCAATTATACTTGTCGTCCTTTTTATATCCTTCAAGTCCGTAGCCTGCTGCTATGGAATCACCGAGATACATCATCTTCGGCGGTACTTTCGTTTCATGCACAACCTCTACTTCGTGTATTTCTGTCTTTGAACACGCAGAAAAGCTCATCATCATTACTGCCGCACCAATTGCCGCAGCTGCTTTCTTTACCACAACAGGTATTCTCAAAAATATCATCTCCTTTAATAAGATTATACCATATAGTAACTGAATAGGCAAGGATACAGAAAAAATAACCTGATAAATTTTTCTCAGTGCGAAAAAAGAAGAGGCGGATAATATCCGCCCCTGCAATTCTACTTGCTACTTTCTACTCTCTACTCACTTATAAAACGCCAAGTGCGTGCTTTGCGGCTATCATGCCGAAGGTATAGCATCTGCCAAGAGATAGTCCTGTCTGGTGGAACGGATAATCAGCTCCGCCGTAGAACGGTCCGCCAAGATTGCCTGCACAGTAAAGTCCCTGTATAGGCTTGCCATCGGCATCAAGAGCCTGTGCATTCTCATTGGTGATGACTCCCGATACCTCTGCCGAAACTCTGATATGTTTTCTTGCGCCCCAGAAAGGTGCTTTTTCTATCTTGTGCATATACTTTGCAGGCTTGCCGAAATCAGTATCGCAGCCCTTGTCGCAAAGCTCGTTATATCGGTCTATTGAAGCCTTCATCTTATCATATGGTATACCAAGCTCGCCTGCAAGCTCTTCAAGAGTATCGCATCTGTGCAGGTCGATTAGGTTCTTGAATACGCCCTGAGGCTCTTCAACTGCTCCCGGAATGAACTTCTCCATAACGAACGGCGGTACACAGCCGTCAACGAACTCGTCCTTATCCCAGTTCACGTAATCGCTGTCGTAAATAGTACAGTACCAGCCCTTTGAGCCGTCCTTATGGTCGGCGTCAAGCATACTTCCCTTGAATTTAGGCTGATATTTCAGAAGATTGCCCATATACACAAAGCCTGTATACTCATTGGTGAAACGTTCGCCGTTCATGTTAAGGTACAGGAAAGGCTCTTCAAACATGAGTGCAGAGTCAAAATCATGCATCATCTTTGTGTGCCCGAGGTTTTCCATTTCTGCTCCTGCACTTATGGCAAGGATATGTCCGTCACCTGTCTTGCCGAACTGCTTCTTGTCAAATTCGGCTATATCAGGACACCAACGCTGAACCATTGCAGGATTGTTGGTATAGTCGCCTGTTGCAAGT
The DNA here is from genome assembly GCA_947303535.1 of uncultured Ruminococcus sp. Next base: position 613 of record CAMYYQ010000095.1, on the reverse strand, counting down.
ATTACTGCCTTTGAAGCATTGAACCGGATATACTTGCCGTCCTTGTTCTTGGCGATGACACCTGCAACTCGCTTGCCGTCCATGACAAGCTTTACAGCAGGTGTTGAATAATGAACATGGAGGTTGTCATGCTTTGACATTATGTTGTTGAGGGCGTTATGGAGGGCATTTCCTACATTAAGGGGCTTGGGACCTATCCACGGTGCCCAGAAGTAACAATGATCATCGCCGTAGTCATAGCTGTTCATGCGGTCTTTCCATACGCCTGTAAAGTCGCCGCTGGTGCTTCTGAATGCGCAGAGCTTATCACCGTCATTGAGAAGCTTTGCACTTTCGGCGTTATTGTCCACCTTGCTTCCGTCGCCGTATTCAGTCTCTCTGGTAAGTCCTGCGCGATTTAAGAACCACATCATGGCTTCCTCGGAATGTTCGGCATATGCGCGGAGCTGCTTTGTATCAGCTCTCCAGTCACAAAGACTGTTTGTATGATGTATCCACTTTGCTATACCTGCCTCGGTGGAGCGTGACTTTATTATGGCAGAACCGCAGTTGCCCTGAGATACTACTCCCGATTCCTTCTGAAGAAGTACCGTATCAGCACCAAGCTCTGCTG
>CAMYYQ010000094.1 GCA_947303535.1 uncultured Ruminococcus sp. | reverse complement strand
GATATCAATGTTGAAGTTCGCATATGCGGATAACTGATGTTAATAACGATCCCCCCCTGAATCAATTATGGTTCAGGGGGATTTTTTTTTATGAATTTGGTTGTTTTACTTGTCTGATAGCAGTATAGGTGTAATCAGTTTGGGTTAGGAAAGATCAAGCCGAGATACAAAAATGCCCTACAAGCTTATCAAACTTGTAGGGAGTATCAGCTTAGTCTAATTCTTGTTCGAGCAAATCAGTTAGGATCGAATAGTCAAGGTACTGTATACCGAATTCGCCTTTATGGATACGCTCTGCTAAACGGCTGTTATAGAATAGCTTCATAGCAGCATCTGTGGTGATATTCCGTCTCTCGCTCAAGCAAAAGATAATATCTTCCTCGAGATGCTCCCTATAGAAGTTTTCAAGGTCCTTTTCACTCATAATACCACCTCTATGGATTTCTGAAACTTTAACGAAGAGTCGATTGCCTTCTGTGAAATAAACGCTATCTGGTCGTATGTCTTGTACACACGAATCTCCTGTATTGCCCTTACTTTGTCCCAGATTCCGCGTTTATACATATCCACAACACGAAACACCTTGTCATTTGCAACTTTCCCCTTGATTATATCATATTTCAGATATTCATCGGAGCCGTTACGACAATCGCACACGAAATCAATCCAAGTCTCAAGGCCTTCTGAAAAATCCATGATGTGCTGAGCTGAAGATAATGTCATCTCATAAACGTTGACAAATCCTCTCTGTTTTCCATGAATTGCGGCTTTTCGTTTCGCCCAACGCTCTGCCTGTTCTTTTACTGTTGTTACATAAAATCCAACGCCAAAATCAAGCCTTTTTGCAGAGTGAAGCAGATCAGGAGTTTTTACTATTGCATCCGAACCATGATATACTATCATATTCTTGCTCCTTTCGATTGAATAAACTCCATAACGTCGCTAACTATACTTTCCGAACTCATAGTATGGAGCACATCATAAAAAGGAACAAGGTAGTTGCTAATACAACCAGTGCTCTCTAATATACGGTAAACATCCGAAGTTGAACATCCATTGGCGTTGGCAATTTCGTTTATAATATATATCACAAACTCAGTTACTTCTCTGGTCATATTAGTACCTCCTTTTATATTTAAGCTACATGAGAGCGATTTTGCCAGCTGCTTTCTCTATGATTATTATATCATAAAAGTAATCGGATTTCAACAAATATATTACTAACTGATATCGGAATGAAGAAATGTCAATTGAAGGCGGTATATGAATTGACTTTTCTCTGTTCCTATGCTATGATAAATAAGTCAAATTTAGAAGTCGAGGTGGTAAAATGCACGATATATGGAATCCCTGGCACGGCTGTATCAAGAAAAGTGAGGGCTGTGACAACTGCTATATGTATTTTCTCGATAAAATGAGAGACCAGGACGGCTCACACATATATCGTACAAAAGCTGGCTTCAACTATCCCATACAAAAGGACAGGGGTGGCAATTACAAGATAAAAAGCGGTGAGATGATACGAGTATGCATGACATCCGACTTCTTTCTCGCTGAAGCAGACGAGTGGCGTGATGAAGCATGGGAGCTTATGCGTATTCGCAGCGATGTGATATTCTTCCTGCTGACCAAACGCCCCGAGCGAGTCGCGGATCATCTGCCCAAGGACTGGGGCGACGGTTGGGACAACATCTTCTTCAACGTCACTGCTGAAAATCAGCTCCGCGCAGACGAGCGGATTCATATACTTCTCGAATTGCCTTTCAAGCATAAAGGCGTGATGTGTGCTCCGTTCATTGGTCCCGTGAGTATGCGCAGATACCTTGAAACAGGACAGATAGAGCAAGTCCTCTGTGACGGTGAGAACTACGACGGAGCCCGTCCCTGTCACTTCGACTGGGTGCGCTCACTTCGGCAGGAATGTGTTGACAACAACATCACCTTTGTTTTCTGCGGGACAGGCAGACGCTTTGTAAAAGACGGAAGGCTGTACAAGATAGAAGGCAACGGTCTGCAAAGTCAGCAGGCGTACAAGTCAGGTATGGGCTTCAAGGGTAAGCCGATACACTTTAACCTGTACAACGATATGGGCTATCTCCTTCCCGACGAGGATAGGTACAAGCCGACTTTTAGAGAGCGCTGCGAGACCTGTGGTATGCGTCTCTCCTGCAACGGCTGCAGCAATTGTGGGAAGTGCGAAAAATGATATCTGAAAGGAATGAAGGAAATGCCCGAATTACCAGAAGTTGAAACGATACGCCGAATAATCGGACCTCAGATCAGCGGCAGGAGTATTACTTCACTGAAGATACACAATCCGCAAATAATCGCATTTCCAGATGCGGATACGTTTTCGAGCTCTCTCGTTGGCTGTTCATTCACAGGAATGAGCCGCAGGGGCAAGTTTCTCATATTTCACCTTGATAACGGAAGTAGGCTGGTGCTCCACCTGCGAATGACGGGACAACTGCTTGTTACACCTGCTGATCATCAGGAAGAAAAGCACACTCATCTCAAAGCCGAACTGTCTGATGGAAAACAGATACGCTATATTGATGTCCGCCGTTTTGGACGCTTCTGGCTACTAAGCAATGACGAAGCCGATACCGTTACAGGAATGGACAAGCTCGGTATCGAGCCTGATAACGCGCTGCTGACTGCCGATTTCCTGATAGAAAAGCTGAACAAACGAAAGAAAGCAATAAAGGAAATGCTTCACGACCAGACTATCATTGCAGGTATCGGCAACATTTACTCTGACGAGATACTTCACGCAGCGAAAATTCACCCCGAAAAGCCGTGTTGTTATCTCACTCGCTCAGAATGGAAACGTCTAGCAGAACAGATACCTAAGGTTATAGCATGGGCGACAGAAGCAAATGAGATAACTCCCGAGGACTATCTTGCAGGCAATGGCAAGGAATACCGTAACACGCCGTTTCTGAAAGCATACGGTCATAACGGTAAGCCTTGCGAGTTCTGCGGAACTCTGTTTGAAAAGTTAACTGTCGGCTGTCGGAGCAGCTGCTACTGCCCGAAATGTCAGAAGAAATAAACTTCGCATATCTCAATTTCTGTGTTGATTGCAGTTTAATGATAGAAGGTGTGTAATATGTCGATTGATCCTAACGATATTTTTGAGATCCATATGTCAACTGAGGAGGAAATAAGATTTCAAGATGATATGCTTTCACATAGAGAGCCTGTGTGTCCTAAATGTGGAATAGGCAGGGTTGTATGTCCTCAAGGAAAGATTTCCAGACCACATTTCTTTATTTGTACAAATGAGTGCGGATGGCATTGTAATATTGATTATAACGATGTAATTGTGGAATGAAATTCTGAAAACTTGGCGCAGATAACCAACATCTGCGCCTTGATTTTTATACCTTTATCTCCTCATTGCATATCGCCGCATACACATCTTCCGGTATCATCGGAGAGCATATCTCCGCAAGCAGATCACCGTCAATTTCTCCGATCTCAGCGTACTGCATTCCAGCCTGTTTCACAAGTGCCAGTCTCGGCGCAGTTACCTCTGCTGCTTCGGGAGCGTTGAACATCGGACTTTCGGGCACGGTAATGATAGTATGGTTATTCGGGAACATCAGCTTGAACTGCATGACCGCAGGCTCAAAATTCTGCTTGCTGTTCGGAAATCCGCAGCCGCAGATCATCATGAATCTCAGATGTGAAAAGTCCGCCTGTCCGACGTGAACATACCTGTCGCCCTGCTTCTTCATTGCCATACTTAAAAGCGGCATCGTGCGGTCAGCAAAAGCTTTCATCGGTGCAGGCATTCCGTAGCAGTAAAGCGGATAGCTGAACAGCAGAAGATCGCTCTCCAGAACCTCGCTGAGAAGCTCTTTCATATCATCGTTATGGATACACTCTCCGCCGTTGCGCTTGCAGGTGAAACAGCCTGTGCAATATTCGATATGCTTGTCGATAATATCAACGATGTGGACTTCCTGCGGAGCGGCTTCTTTCATGCCTTCAAGGAACGCCCGTGTTATGTGCATCGTGTCGCTTTTTTCACGCTTGGGACTGCCGTTCAGAACAAGTATTTTCATAGTGATCTTTCTCCCTCCGCTTCTCAGTTTTTATGCTGATATTTTTATTATAAACCCGTGCGGAAGTCACGTCAATCCACGCTCCGTAGAGTGGATGATTTCATTGCATTTTTTCTGTTCAGAATCGGGGGATTGGGGGCGTAACCCTCAGCAAGCAATGCAAGGCGTTTTCACAATTCTTGTGGGAACGAATTGCCGTGCTTGCTGGGTTTGATTTTTATATCTGTGGGGCTTGTCATTATCCAAGCCGTCAGGCACAGGTTTTTACTCACTTTTAGTCAATGATTTTGCATCATATCTTTATCTTTTTCGGACGGGGGCACAGGGGTGGAACCCTCTGGCAAGCTGAGTATCGGAGCATTCAAATCTGAAAATTTGTAATGCGGAGATACCGAGCTTGCTACTCTTGAACGGTCGTGTAAACATCTGAGCTTTTTCGGTTAATATTTCTCTGCATTATAGAGAATTTAAAGAGCTACTTTATCACAGATAATTGCCATAGAAGTGTATTGTATTTTCGTTTGGGATGTGATATAATTAATTTATAAGGGTAATAGGCTCTATTCATTTTGTCAGGAGGAGTATGTATGGAAATAACGTTTTCTGCTGTTGATGAGAATAAAACAATTCTATTTATTAAAACTAATGAAAATGAAACTATAAAAGTCGGACAGATCATTCCCATTGAACTAACTGATGAAACTGTTATTGAACGTGAAATAAAAGCTATTCGACAATGGAAAGAGAACAGCAATAAAAAAAGAGGAAAAATGATATCGGTGGACTCGGTATCAAATGGTGAATCTTGTGAAGTTGATGTTTATGACATAGACGGTCATGTTCAGACAACCAGTATGCCTTCGCCTGCTGAGATACGTAGAATGGAAGCCATGAAAAATGTCATGCCTTTCAAAGAAATAAAAGGCGGCGAGGAAAGCATTTACGATCACATTGATGAGAATTACACCGTCCCTAAAAAAGTGATTGCATATTTACAAACAACTCAACCGCATATGGTTTGTATGGGACTTTACAAACATCCTTTCAAGGATGAAACTCTTTGCGGACCATATTGGTATACAGACGGCGAATATATCTGGGATCGTGATGCTTGGAAGTACGTCTTGAAATACCATGTTACTTTACCACAGGATTTTGTTGATAAGGTAATGTCGGACGATGGAACTGCTTTTCTTGAGAAGTGCGCTGAAAGCGACAATTCATGGAGTAAAACTATAAGAGAGTGGAAAAAGCAGCCGAATACCCTATGTCTGATGCCTGATGATGCAGGTGACATATCGCTGGACGATTTCTGATGATGAATAATGCATATCACTACACTTCTCCGCTCGGCAATATCACCCTTGCCAGTAACGGCGAATCACTCACAGGCTTATGGTTCGACGGACAGAAATATTTTGGTGACACGCTTGGTAAAGAATTTACAGAATGCAGTTTGCCTATATTTACGGAAACTGTTAAATGGCTTGATACTTATTTCGGCGGCAAAATTCCCGACTTCACACCGTCAATTAGTCTGAATACAACTCCGTTCCGCAAGGCAGTATATGACATTCTACTTACGATACCCTACGGACAAACCATGACCTATGGTGAGATTGCTCGTATCCTCGCAAAGCAGAATGGTGTGGAGCGTATGTCCGCCCAGGCAGTTGGCGGTGCTGTGGGGCATAATCCTGTC
>CAMYYQ010000093.1 GCA_947303535.1 uncultured Ruminococcus sp. | reverse complement strand
AGTACAATGGAAAAAGCTCATTCAAGACATGGCTGTATGCGATCGGCAGAAATATTGCGATAGATCATATACGCAAATATTCAAAGAAAAGCTGTGTTTCTATTGAAGATACACCTGAAATGACAGATGATGAAGCTGCTGTTGAAGAAGCATATATCCAAAAAGAACAGCAGATAGTGATACATAAGGCAATGCGTAAGCTTTCCCCTAATTATCAGCAGGTGTTATGGCTCATATATTTTGAAGGATTCAGCAATAAAGAAGCGGCAAGGATAATGAAGAAAAGTGTTCGCAGTCTGGAATCCATTTTATATCGTGCTCGTAAATCACTCAGATCACAGCTTGAAACGGAGGGTTTTGAATATGTTGAAGCATGAAGAGATGATCGAGAATGTACATCGCCGCATAGCTCAGTATGAGGAGGAGAAAAAAATGAAACATTCTAAATTGAAAGATATCATTTCTGCAATAAATCCTAAAACTAAAAAGGGATCAGTCAAGACCAATGAAGAATATACAGAGTTCGTAAGCGGTATAGAAACTTTTAGTTCCTCAAATCATATGATGCGCACAGTTAGTTCTATAGCAGCAGCTGCTGTACTTGTCACCGGTATTGGCGCTACAGGTTTCTTGCTCCACAAAAACAGTGCTAACAGATCAGCTCTGCCTGAGGAAGATGTTGTTTTGACTGAGACCACTGATCCCACTGATACCATTGATATCGCTGATATCACTGATCCGGGCGGGGTCGCACCATTTGCTGATTTCAGACAGATCTATTTTGGAATATCCGAAATTAATAATTATGATTTCCCTGAGTATTCAGATGCGACATATGACAAGCTTGCAGTATTTCTGAATAATTTTAACTGGGGAGAAGGCAGCGAAATCGATGAGAAAGACATTCCTGATTTCGATAATTATGAAGGTATAGGTTATGGTATCGGCTGGCGAAAAGGTGATCTATGGTTTTCTGTTTATGTTACAGAGGAAGGAAAAGCATACTATTTAACGGAAAAATGCACTCCTGACGGAAACTTGTATTATTATCCTGTCATCGCAAGTTCAGTCTTTAATATTGATTATGAGACCTTTGATAAGGGAATACAGGATATCCTGAGCAGTAATGTTCCCAATACGGGCGCATATCTCTCTAAAATGGAAAAAATGTATCTCACTCAGGGCGAATTCAAGAATGGTATGGTGGAACACTATAAAGACTACGATTCTGATGAGGTTATTTCTGAGAGTCACAAGTCATTCAAGGCACTTCAGGGCTTCCTCAAAAATGATTTCGTTAATATGCTGCAAAAAAATGAGTCTATCAGCTATGACAGCGATAATCTTATATATACTGTTGCCTGCTATTACAAGACAAGCGACACAACTACCCGAAGACTAACATACTACATCAGCAGCAACGGTGTTGCAAACCTCTGTGAATATGAATTGACCGACTATGATGATATTCCTACAGGCTGTGAAAACTACTATATTGACATAGAAGAATTTGAGTCTGTTCTCAATGACATTTTAAGTGGCAAGTACGATGATAAGTATTCATTCGAGGTCAAGACAACGACAACAGCTGTAACTACATCTTCAACTACAACTGAAACGACTACAGTGACTACAACTGAACAAGAGAGCGCTCCTGAGGAAGAACCGCAATAGGAACCTGTAGAAAAAGAGCCTACTGAGGAAGAGATCTTCAGAGAGTATTATCTGGCAGAGCATAATGATTATAACGGCTCTTTCAATGGTACATATGAGGCATTAGATGAAAATGGAAATATGGTCGACTACAAGGATGTAATAAACTTTATGATCTGTAGAGTTGATATGTGGTTTGAATCTGACAGGGTACTGGGTCCGATTGCCGACGAAGAGGATGCCATCGCAAAAGGCAGAGAGATACTTCTCAGGCTTAATGGACAGGAATACGTCGATAGCCATGATAAAGAATATACTGTATGGCCTGATGGTACAAAGATAATCAGAGACAACCCTTGTTATTTAGCAACCTATAATGAGGACTATGACATTTGGGATTTCCGTCCTACGTTATTCTCAGGCTCATCAGAAGATGGAAAATATCATACAGCAACACCCGGCTCTGTTCCGCATTTTTATATTCGCGGCTGTGACGGTAAGATAATAGCTTGTTACAACTGATATCCTTTGAATGATCGTGTGTAGACAATGAAGAAATAAATAATCCCTCTCATCAAGAGAAGTAATACTTCGCGTGGTGAGGGGGATATTTTTGCATATGAAAGACTTAGTGAAACAGATCAGTTTTGCTTCAATGCTGTTTTGAACCTGTATTAATAATTTTTCTGAATTTTATGTAGACTGCAAAGCACAAAATGATCTGCAAGATCGTTGAACAGGGTGTTGCAAGACCGATCCTGAATAATGAACCGCCGCCGAAATGCTGCATAAGGAACGCAACAGGTATTCTTACAAGAAAAGCTCCGCATATACCCTGTATCATTACGAACTTGGTTTTCTCAATACCGTTATAGAAGCCAATGAAGCAGAAGAGGAAGCAGGTGAACAGGCAATCGATAGCATATGCTTTCAGATAATCCCATGCAGCTGCAACTGTATCGGGTTTATTTGAGAATATTCCCGCAAGCAGATCTCCGTGGAAGAAAGAGAAGAAAAACATTGCAATGCCGAATAACAGTGATACTGCAATACCGTTTTTCAGAGCCTTTACAGCACGGTCGGAATGTCCAGCGCCGTAGTTCTGCGCAACAAAAGCAGACATTGACTGCATAAACGCTGCGGGAACAAGCATGATGAAAGCGCATACTTTATTTGCAACGCCGACTCCTGCCGAAGCAATAACACTGATCTGATTAACGATCGCAAGTATTACAAGAAATGAGATTCCAACGAGGAAATCCTGCAATGCGATAGGTGTTCCGATACGTAGAATATTTTTAGCGTAATTCTTTTCAATTTTCAAATTTGACTTGTGAAGCTCGAATGGCAGCTTAGTTCTTCTGATTATAAATAAAGATATGATAACACTTATAAGCTGTGCTAAAACAGTGGCAAGAGCCGCACCTGTCGAGCCAAGGTGGAATACTGCTACAAAAAGCAGGTCGCCTGCAATATTGAAAATACAAGCGATGCCTACAGCGATAAGAGGCGTTTTTGCATCACCGAGACCTCTGAAAATACTTCCGAGAAGATTGTATGCTGTGATAATAAGAAAACCTCCGCCGCAGACACGGATATAATTCTTGGTACGGTCAAAAGCTTCCTGAGGGGCTTGCATTATAGTTGCGAGTCCTCCTGCACCGATAAAGCTTATCAAAGTGAATATCGTTCCGGTTATGGCAAAGATGATAAGACCTGTTCCTATAGTCTGTGCTGCATCCTCAGGTCGTTTCTGACCGATACGCTGGGCAACGGCTACTGTTATTCCCATTGAAAAGCTGACGATAAGATTTGTAAGTGTATGAAGGATCTGCGAACCTGTAGAAACAGCAGATACATCAGCGTCTGTGCCGAACTGTCCCACTACAAGCAGATCAACTGCACCATACATTGCCTGCAGGAACATTGCAAACAAGACGGGCAGCATGAATTTAAGCAGCTTTGGCAGGATAGCTCCTTCGGTAAAGTTGTTGTTTTTCATTTGTATACCTCCACAAAAAAAGCCGGACAAAACAGCAGGCACTTAGACTTGCAGTATTATCCAGCATTACATTTCTATCGAATGTATTGCTATATAAACAAACATCATGTATTATATCATAATATCGGACATATGTCAATGAAATTATTGACCTTTAAAGGAATAAAGCTGATATTATCAATTAATGTGTTGAAAATCTTTGAAAAAATCTGCATTTTATCCACTAAATCTGCAAAAATGTGGATTGAAATTAGTGAATTAATATGTTAATATTATCTTAACATATATATAGTAAAATGACTATAGAAGTGCTCTGTAGTCACACATTTAAAAAAGGGATATTAAAATTAAAAAAGGAGAATTGGTATGAAAAAAAGATTATCAGCAATTGCTATAGCTGCAATGACAGCTATAAGTCTTTGTGCGACAGTTCCCACTGTCACAAACGCAGAAAACCCCATTGTACAAACGTCATTTACACCTGATCCTGCTCCCGTTGTATTCGGAGATGAATTGTATGTATTTACGGGCTGTGACCGTGAGGGCAACAACGATTTCTACTACATGACAGGCTGGCAGTGCTTCTCCACAAAGGATATGAAGAACTGGACAGACCACGGAAGGATCCTTGAAGATACATCATTCTCATGGTGCAATGCAAATGATGCATGGGCTTCTCAGTGTATCGAGCGCAACGGCAAGTATTACTTTTATTTCACCACAACTAACAAGGGCGGCGGCGGAAGAGCAATCGGCGTTGCAGTTGCAGATTCACCTGAAGGACCTTACAGCGATCCTAACGGCAAGCCGCTTTGCGGTCCTAACTGGGATTACATCGACCCGACTGTTATTATAGATGACGACGGTCAGGCATGGCTCATGTTCGGAAACCCGAAATGTTACTATGTAAAACTGAAAGAAGATATGGTAACTCTGGACGGTCCCATTCAGCAGTTTGACATGAACACACAGCAATTCGGCTCCGGCAGCAAGGGAACTACATACGGAGAAGGTCCGTGGATATATAAGCATAATGATCTTTATTATCTTGTGTGGGCATCTTTTGTCGACGGATTCGGCGGTGAAAGCCAGTGCTATGCTACAGGTCCGTCTGTAACAGGTCCGTGGACATATCGCGGAGTTTTACAGCAGGGTTCCAACTGCTTCACCACACACGGCGGTATCATTGATTATAAAGACCATTCTTACTTTTTCTATCACAAGAGCGGAATTCCGGGCGGAAGTGCTTATAACAGAAGTGCTTCCTGTGAGGAATTCACATATAACTCAGACGGTACTATTCCTGTTATGAAGCTAACTACAAGTGGTCCCGATCAGCTCGAACCTCTTAATCCATTCGAGAGAGTAGAGGCTGAGACTATCTGCTGGAGCGAAGGCATCAAGACCGAAAAAGATGCTTCAAACTCAGTTAATATAGGAAGTATCAAAAAAGGTGCATATATTAAGGTCGCAGGTGTTGACTTCGGCGAGGGAGCTGATAAATTTACAGCTTGTGTTGCTTCTGCTGAGAGCGGAGGAAATATCGAACTTCATCTTGACAGCAAGACAGGTCCTGTAGTAGGCAACCTAAAGGTTGGCGGCACAGGAGGCTGGCAGAACTGGGAAGAAGTATCCTGCGATGTAGCAGGTGCCGACGGAGAGCATGACCTCTATCTTGTATTCAATGGCGGCGACGGATATCTTATGAACGTTGACTGGTGGAAGTTTGAAGGAGCAGGTTCAAGTTCCACAGAAACTGACCAGACATATATCTTCAAGAACACATTCGAGGGCAAACTTGACGGCTGCTCAGACAGAGGCGGAGCAACTGTTGAGATCAGCAAGGACGAAGCATACGAGGGCGATAGCTCAGTATACTGTACAGATCGTTCTGCTTCGTGGAAAGGCGTTGGAAAGAACCTGAATTATAAGTTCAAAGCAGGCGAGAGCTACAGCTTTTCAGCTATTGTAAAGTATAATGAGGGCGCACCTACGACCAAATTCCACCTTACACTCCAGTATACAGGTTCAGATGATGAGGCTCATTATGATAAGATCGATACACAGGAAGTAAATAAGGGTGAATGGACACAGCTTGCCAACACAAGCTTCAAGATCCCTGAGGGTGCAAAGAGT
>CAMYYQ010000092.1 GCA_947303535.1 uncultured Ruminococcus sp. | reverse complement strand
TATCGTTTGCGGTATTTGCTGTATAAACGCTTATGCCTGCGAGAATTACCCTGTGCTCTTTCAGCACCTTTTCGGTGATGCGGTGTTCAAGCTTATCAAGCTCGGCAACTGTAAGTGTATCGGGAACTTCGATATGCACAGAGCCTATAAGTGAGTCGGGACCGTAGTTGTGGAGTACAAGGTCGTATGCGCCCTGCACTTCGGGGAATGAACAGACTGTCTGTTTTATCTCTTTCGATAGCTCGCTGCTTATGCGCTTGCCGATGATATTCGACAGACTGTCGCCAAGCATACCGAGTCCTGATTTTATGATGACAATGGCGATAACTGCGCCCAGCCATGCCTCTGTACGTATATCGAAAAGAATATAGATAAAAGCAGCAAGGAGCGTAGATGCGGAGATCACCGAGTCCAGCAGAGCATCGCTTCCCGAAGCTATAAGAGAGTCGGAATTGACCTTTATACCCGTTTTTTTGACGTATGTGCCCAGGAGTATCTTTACTACTACCGCAGATGCGACTATGATAAGTGCAGCTGCGGAATAATCAGGTACAACAGGGTGTATTATCTTTTTTATAGATTCAACAAGTGCAGTTATACCTGCGTAGAGTACGATGACCGCAATAAGTGCAGTACTCAGATTTTCTATGCGTCCGTAGCCGTAAGGATGGTTTTTGTCGGGACGCTTTTTTGCAAGCTTTGTGCCGATGATAGTGATGACCGAGGACATTACGTCACTCAGGTTGTTTACCGCATCAAGTACGATAGCAATAGACGAACTTAAAAGTCCTACTATCGCCTTGAATGAAGCGAGTAACACATTGGCGAGTATGCCGATGATACTTGTTTTAATGATGACTTTATCTCTGTTCACGGAAAAAGTTCACCTCGTTTTATTATATTGTATGGTGCAGCGTCACGTAATCACGCGATGAGATATGCCTTTTGTTTATGCTGCCTCGCGGCATGAACTGCGGCATATTTATTATTATTGCGCGGAGAAAGGGTGCAGCGTCACGCTGCTCAATAGCTGCCGCCCTTGACGTTTATCTGTTCCTCTGTAGCAGTTACATTTCCCGAACGTCCGCACCAGCCGCAGGTGACGCGCTCCTCGTTGTTCCAGCAGCTGAGCTTGCCGCATCTGTCGCACTGCACGAATTTTATGGTCTTGCAGTAAGGGCAGCCGTTGAATTCGTCTGCGGGGTAGAGATTGCCCTTTATTTTTACTTTGTCGAAGCCCTCGTGAGAAGCTCTTTTTTCGTCGATAGGGAATGCCCATGTCCTGAACCAGTCGCCTTCCCATTCCTCAACTCTTACACCGTAGATGCGGCGAGCTTCGGGGCATTTCATAAGTATGACTTCAGCTTTCATTTTTCCTCAGCCTTTCTTTTTTGTTTTTCGCGGTATTCAGAGGGTGAGTAGCCTTCACACATTCTGAACTGGCGCACGAAATAATTATACGATGAATAGCCGCACTCCCGTGATATTTCCGTAACGGTCATATCAGTCTGAGTCAGCAGAGTTTTTGCACTGTCTATGCGGAACTGTATCATTTCCTCGATGATGCTTTTGCCGAAATAGGATTTGTATATCTTTTGCAGATAGCTCTTACTGAGATAAAGGCTCTCGGCTATCTCACTGATATTCCACGGCAGTTCGGGATTTTTCATTATCCTGTTGCGGAGCAGACAAAGCTTTTCAAACTGCGGATTTGAAGTTGGCTCTGATATAGTATATGAGAATACCTTGTTCATTGTAGCCTTGTACATTGCATCGGAAAGGTCGGAAGTATCTGTGAGCTCAAAGCTGCAAACGCCGACAGAGAAGTCGATATTGCAGTTTTCCTCGCCGCTGCTGAACTGCGTTTCCTTTATTTTGCTGCAAAGCTCGCTGTATATAGGCTCAGCACGGGCGCTGTCGGGACTTATGACGCACAATGTCTGTGAAGCCCATGCACCGCATATCTCCTTATTGTGTATGCATGAGCGGAGCTTCTTTGCGAAAGCCGCCATGATGCTGTTGGATTTTTCCTCACCGCTCTGATAGTAGGCTTTTTTCAGTCCGTGCAGCTCGAATATGATACATTCCACATAGCTGCTGCCGTTGTCAGATGAGAATTTTTTTGTGAATTCCTGTTCTATGCCGCTTCTGTTGAGCAGTCCTGTAAGGTGATCGTACAGCAGGGCTTTGCTGGTGTTGAGGATAGTGCGGTTCATTATAGCCTTGATACGTACCTGCTCAAGTGCAACGTTGACATAATTTATCCATTTCATATACAGCGAACTGAAAGAACGTGGTTCTTTTCCGAATGAAACTGCGCAGTAGCCAAAGAAGTTATTATTATAATGTAAGGGCGAGATGAAAAATGCTGAGGGGTAACTGCGGTCCTCAGTGTAATCGGGGAGTATCTCCGATGAACTGAAAACGAGATTAGTCTCGGCTTCTCGCCATATTGCGGATTTTGCAAGAACGACCTTCATGTTGTCGCCGATAGTGAAGCTTAGATCCTCAGCGTTTTTGTCAACGGTAGCGTCAACATAGCTCTGGGTAAGGCAGATGCGCACCCTTCTCATTTTATGCAGGAAGTAGGTGTAATTATCAAGTCTGTCAGCAAAAGTTGCAATATTATCCGCATTTGTGATATCGAAAAGCATATCGCCGTAGAGCAGTTCTGACTCGAAACGGGCGTTTATGCTAATATTTCGGAGTATACTGTGCCTGAGACTTGGATTTTCGGTACAGCCGCAGCTCTCTCCGAGACGGAGCTCGCCGTTCTCATTGGGGACTTTGCCGCATATCTTTCCTGTTATGATACGGTAAAGCCTGCGTATAGCCTCAGCTCCCAGCTGGAAGTTAGGGCGGCTGTAGCTAGTAATTGACGGACTTGACTGGTATCCCTCGATAGACGCATCATAGCCTGTTATAGCTATGTCCTCGGGAACTCTTACCCCTGCGTCGATGAAAAGCTTTGAAAGCGTTATAGCCATCACATCGTTTCCGCAGACGATAGCCTCAGGGCGTTCAAGCTCGCCGCTGAGTATTCTCTTTGCGTATTTTTTCGGAGCTTCCGTCCAGAAATCACCGTATTCAAACCAGTCTTTGTCTATATGTATGCCATGCCTTTTCATGGAAGTCCTGTAGCCTGCAAGGCGTTCCTCGCCGCTGAATGTGTTTTTCGGACCTGTAAGGCAGTATATCTTCCTGTAGCCGTGAACGTTTATAAGGTGGTCTGTTATAGTCTCGAAAGCATCTCTGTCGTCAACGGAGGTGGTCTCGAAGCTTTTGTGGTCGTTGTAATCAAGGAGCATAACGGGCTTTTCCGTGCGCTTGCACAGCTCGTCTATCTGTCGGCAGATATCCTCGTTTTGCAGAGAGTTCCTGTCGTAGATTATGCCGTCTATGTTTTCGGACATTATAAGGTCGAAAATGCTTTTTTCGGCGTCCTTGTGTACAGATGAAAGAGAGAAATTATGGAGAGGTGAGATAACAGCAACATCGCAGTTGCTTTTGAAAGCCTGAGTTATGATGCCGCGGAGTATCTCGCTCTGGAATGCTATATGACAATCGGCTATGATAACGCCGATAAGTATTCGCTTGCTCATTATATCCCTCCGTTCATTTATCTGTAGCAGTCGGAAAGCAATAATACTGCTTACTGACCGCCAAAACCAACCATTTCTATATGTACTATTGTATCATATAAAAGTGACGATTGCAAGATGATTTTATATATTTAATGTTGTAATTTCAAAAAATCTTCTTAAAAAGATAGTATTTTTCATTGCAAATGTCTACCAAAAGTGTATAATATACTTGTAGGCATGAAACAGCGTTACGGAGGATAAGGGATCATCTTCCGCATTATGCCTTCCAGGGGAACAGTGCAGACCTGACATAAGGCAGTAGGCAGCCCTTTGTACAGTTCTTACTGATTTAAGCTCGCGGAGCTTTAGTACAGGACAATTTTTCAGAGTACCCTCTCTGATCAATAATTCTAATATTCCCTCAGAAGAAAGTCTCCAAACGGAGACTTTTTTCATTTGAGCAGCAAAAGGTGCGGAAAATAGGCGTTTTTTGATGTAGAATGTATAAAATCGCACAAAAAACGCTGCTTATTTATATTTACCGTGCCCATTGACTTTTTGCCTGTAAATGTGTTATGATGTAGGTATTAGTTGCAGTCTGCACAAATTTGAATGATATCGTTTGTGCACACTGGCAGAAAACAAAGGAATTTCGATATGCTTGCAAGCCTAACAAATATAAATAAGTTTTATAACGGCAATCAGGTGCTGTGCAATGTTTCCCTTACTATCGACGAAAGCGACAAGATAGGTCTTGTGGGAAACAACGGCTGCGGAAAGTCAACACTGCTGAAGATACTTACAGGTTCTGTTGAGCCTGACCGCTTTACCGAAAAGGATGGTATAGTGTCTATGGCTGCCAAGACTACCGTGGGATACCTCGAACAGATGGGCGGTCTCAATACCGAAAATACTGTCATCGAGGAGATGCGAAGCGTCTTTGAGCCTATACATCGCGCTATCGACAGACTCCGCGAGATAGAGCTTGAGATCGAAATGGGCGATGATTCCGCCGCAGACGAGTATCAGCAGCTTTCATCGTGGGTAGCGAGAAATGACGGCTACAACACTGATGTGAAGATACGCATGGTGCTCAACGGTATGGGCTTTTCGGGTGAAGAGCTGGAACGTACCGTTTCTGGCTTTAGCGGCGGCGAAAAGACACGTCTGTGCATTGCAAGGCTTCTTCTTGAAGAGCCTAATCTGCTCATTCTCGACGAGCCTACAAACCACCTTGACTTCAAGACTATCATGTGGCTGGAGGACTATCTCCGTACCTACAAGGGTGCGGTGCTGATCGTTTCACATGACAGATACTTCCTTGACAGGCTCTGTACATCTATCTGCGAGATAGAAAGAGGAGTCCTTACACGATACAGAGGAAATTATACAGCCTTTGTACGTCAGCGTGAGGAAAACGATGCGCGCCGCGAAAAGGAATATGAGATGCAGCAGAAGCAGATAGCTCAGCTTGAGGACTATGTTGCGAAAAATCTCGTCCGCGCTTCGACTACGAAAATGGCACAGAGCCGCAGAAAACAGCTTGAAAAAATGGAGCGCGTAGATCGCCCCGTACATGATACAAAACACGCAAAGATACGCTTTACCTACGCTGTTGAGCCGCCTATAGATGTACTCAAAGTCAAGGGCATCGACATTTCTGTAGGTGAGGGAAGCAGGAGAAAAACTCTCGTTGATACTCTCGATTTTGAAGTCCGCAGAGGCGAAAAGGTTGGTATCATCGGCGACAACGGTATCGGCAAATCTACTCTTCTGCGTATAATACAGGATCAGCTCCCTCATAAGGGCGTTGTCCGCTGGAACAGCAATATAAAGATATCCTACTTTGAGCAGGAAAGCACAAACCTTAACAAGGAGCTTACCGTAATGGAAGAGCTCCACAGCCGCTATCCCCTTCTTTCAGACCTTGAAGTGCGCAGTCTCCTTGCACAGGTACGCCTTGTGGGAGAGAACGTATTCAAGGAAACAGGAGTAATCAGCGGCGGTGAGCGTGCAAAGCTGTGCTTCGCTATAATGATGCAGGAGCACGGAAATGTTCTTATACTTGACGAGCCTACCAACCACCTCGACCTCAGTTCAAAAGAGGCTATCGAGGAGGCGTTGGCTGAATATACAGGAACGGTCATATTTGTCAGCCATGACCGATATCTCCTGAGCAAGATCGCTGACAGGCTTATCGAGCTTACTGACGGACAGTACAG
>CAMYYQ010000091.1 GCA_947303535.1 uncultured Ruminococcus sp. | reverse complement strand
CCGTTGCGGAGCTTGAAAAGGAAATGGGCATAACCATATTCAACCGCAGCAACAGAGGTGTATATCTTTCCGAGGAAGGTACTAAATTCCTGTCATATGCGCGGCAGATAGTCGAGCAGGCAGAGCTTCTCGAAAGCGAATACAAAGCTGCTCCGCCGCCGAACAGGGCATTTGCGGTCTCTTCACAGCATTACGCATTTGTGGTAAACGCTTTTGTTGAGCTTGTCCGCGAATACGGTCGTGACAAGTATGAATTTACTCTCCGCGAGCTGAAAACTGCCGAGATAATCGAGGACGTAAGGACTCACAGAAGCGATATCGGAGTGATATTCCTAAGCAAGTTCAATCGTGAAGTTATCCGCCATATCCTGCAAAATGAAGAATTAAAGTTCGAGAAGCTATTTACTGCAAAGCCACACGTTTTCGTCAGCAGGAGCAATCCCCTTGTGGGCAGAAAAACAGTTACCCTCGACGACCTTAAAAGCTTTCCGCGTCTGACATACGATCAGGGAGTTAAAAACTCATTCTATTTTGCGGAGGAGCTCCATATCACAGCGGAAAGCCCGAAAAATATAGTAGTCTCCGACAGAGCTACCCTTTTCAATCTCCTTATCGGTCTTGACGGCTACACCATATCATCGGGTATCCTCAGCTCTGACCTGAACGGCAGCAATATCGTTTCGATACCTCTCGAAAGCGATGAAACAATGGAGATAGGCTATATAATCACCACCGACAGACCTATGAATGAGCTTACGCACCGCTATCTCGAACATCTGAAAGAATATATCGCTAACTATTCTGCCTGATATAGCTTTTAGCTATGGTACAGCATTTCTTTTTGATATTAACACATTTCCGATAAAACTGGTATAATATACTCATAACGAAACATATCGGAGGAATAGGAAATGAAAACAACTATAATAGGATACCCAAGAATAGGAAATCTTCGTGAGCTCAAATTCGCAAGCGAGAAATACTTCCGCGGAGAGATCACAGTTTCAGAGCTTGAAGAAGCAGCAAAAGCAATACGTTTATACGATCTTAATTTACAAAAGAACAGCGGCATCGACATTATACCGTCAAACGACTTTTCATTCTATGACGGAGTTCTTGATACAGCATTTCTGCTGAACGCTGTACCTGACAGATACACTTCTCTCGGACTTTCAAAGCTTGATACATATTTTGCGGCTGCAAGAGGCTATCAGGGAGAAAATGGCGATGTAAAGGCATTTGCAATGAAAAAATGGTACAATACCAATTATCATTACATGGTGCCCGAGATAGACGATGCGACCGAAATAAAGCTTGTCGGCACAAAGCCTTTCGACCTGTTCAGTGAAGCACTTGAAAACGGTGTAAAGACAAAGCCTGTCATCATCGGTGCTTATACATTCTTAAAGCTTGCAAGATACAAGGGCACAAAGACAGCTGAGGACTTCATTGCACAGACTGCTGAGGCTTATTCGGCAATTCTTGCTAAATTCGGCGAGCTTGGTGCTGAATGGGTCCAGTTCGACGAGCCTTCACTTGTCAAGGACATGACAGCTGACGACATAAAGCTTTTCAACGAGCTTTATAATAAAATACTGCCAAATAAGGGCGCATTAAAGGTCATTGCACAGACTTATTTCGGCGATGTACGCGACTGCTACAACTCGCTCTGCACCCTTGACTTTGACGGCATCGGTCTTGACTTTATCGAGGGCAAGAAGTCCCTTGAACTTGTTAAGAGCAGCGGCTTCCCAAAGGGCAAGACTCTCTTTGCAGGCGTTGTCAACGGCAAGAACATCTGGCGCAACAACTACGCTTCAACACTTCTCATACTTGACGAGCTGAAAAAGCATACAGATGATATCATTCTCAATACTTCATGCTCACTTCTTCACGTTCCTTGCACACTTGCAAATGAGACAAAGCTGGCTGAAAGCTACAAAAAGCATTTTGCATACGCAGAAGAAAAGCTCACAGAGCTTGCAGAAATAAAGAAGATCATTTCTTCCGACTCTCCTGCTGAAACAGCTGAATACCGTAATAATTCCGCACTTCACAGCGAGCCGAGATCAGGCAGGAACGATGCTGTAAGAAAGAAAGTTGCCGAATTATGCGAAAAGGACTTCATCAGACTTCCCGAATTTGCAGAACGCGAGAAGATACAGAAGGAAAGATTTGCTCTTCCGCTGTTTCCTACCACAACTATCGGTTCTTTCCCACAGACTTCCGAGGTAAAATCCACACGTAACGCTCACCGCAAGGGAGAGCTCTCTGACAGCGAATACGAATTCTTCATCGAAAAGAAGATCGCTGACTGTGTTGCACTTCAGGAAGAGATAGGTCTTGACGTTCTGGTTCACGGCGAATTTGAGAGAAACGACATGGTAGAGTATTTCGGCGAGTGCCTCGAAGGCTATATCTTCACTGAAAAGGCATGGGTACAGTCCTACGGCACACGCTGCGTAAAGCCTCCGGTAGTATGGGGCGATATCTCAAGAGCAAAGCCTATGACAGTAAGATGGTCTGTTTACGCTCAGAGTCTTACAAAGAAGCCTATGAAGGGAATGCTCACAGGTCCTGTTACTATACTCAACTGGTCATTCCCTCGTGAGGACATCTCCCTCAAGGAAAGCGCATTGCAGATCGCACTTGCTATCCGTGAAGAGGTACTTGACCTTGAAGCAAACGGCATAAGCATAATACAGGTAGATGAAGCTGCTCTCCGCGAAAAGCTCCCGCTCCGCAAGTCCGACTGGCATGAGGATTACCTTGACTGGGCTATCCCTGCATTCAGATACGTACACAGCGGTGTAAAGCCCGAAACACAGATACATACACATATGTGCTACAGCGAATTCGCTGATATCATCAGAGAGATCGACGATATGGACGCAGATGTCATCACATTTGAAGCTTCACGTTCAGACCTCACTATACTTGATGTCCTTAAAGAAAACAATTTCCGTACAGAGGTAGGTCCGGGAGTTTACGACATACATTCTCCACGTGTACCGTCAAAGGAAGAGATAAAGGCTGCTATAGGCAAAATGAAGGAGCGTATCCCTGCTGAAAAGCTCTGGGTAAATCCCGACTGCGGACTCAAAACAAGAGGAAACGAAGAAACAGTTCCAAGCCTTAAAAATCTCGTCAACGCTGCGAAAGAGGCAAGAGATGAAAACTGCTGAATTATTTGAACAAAAGACCGTTTTTTCACTGGATGTATTTCCGCCAAAGCCTGATGCAGATGAAAGCGTTATATATCAGACTCTCGAAGAGCTTTCCGATATAGAGCCTGATTTCATCAGTGTCACATACGGTGCAGGCGGCGGCAAAAACGGCTGCAAGACCATACAGATAGCATCTGATATCCAGAACAGATACGGCGTGGAAAGCGTTGCTCATCTGCCATGCATAAACCTTAAAAAGGAACAGGCTGTAGAGATACTTGACAATATGCAGATATGTGGTATCGAGAATATCCTCGCTCTCCGCGGCGACAGAACAGACGATGCTGCTCCTATAGGGGATTTTGAACACGCAAGCGACCTTATAAAGTTCATAAAGGAAAACTACGACTTCAATATCATCGCAGCCTGCTATCCCGAGGTACACCCTGAAAGCACAGGCGCAGTGGACGACCTTAAATGGCTCAGATACAAGGTAGACTGCGGTGCTGACCACCTTATCTCACAGCTTTTCCTTGATAATCACAGCTTTTTCGATTTCCGTGAAAAAGCCTGCATTGCAGGTATAAGTGCTCCGATCGAGGCAGGTATAATGCCTGTGACAAACAAGCGTCAGATAGAGCGCATGGTAAAGCTTTGCGGTGTTGAACTTCCAAAGAAATTCGTCCGTGTGCTTGAAAAGTACGAGCACAATGAAACAGCTCTCCGCGACGCAGGCATAGCCTATGCTATCGACCAGATAACGGAGCTTATTGCTGAGGGCGTTGACGGTATACACCTCTATACCATGAATAATCCCTACATTGCTCATAAGATATTTGATGCAGTGCAGTCCCTCATATCTGTTGGCTCGCTCAGCAGATAAGCACTGTATATCTCATAACTGACAACTACATCTCCTATTCAACCATAAAAAAGAGATCGGGCTCATAACGGACCTGATCTCTTTTTGTATCCATATAAATACAGCCGTTAGCCGTTAGCCATGAGCCGTTAGCCGAAGGAGTTCGCTTACGCTCACATTATTTAAATTATTCGCCGAAGGCGACACATTTGCTAACAGCTAAGGGCTAAAGGCTAATGGCTTACAATTTACAGATAATGCCTTCTTCTGTCCCTATCGGGGTATTTACGGTAATACGACTTCTTATCCTCGTACATTATCTCATCTGCTTTATGCAAGGCTTGGCGGA
Source organism: uncultured Ruminococcus sp. (assembly GCA_947303535.1). The sequence goes on along the minus strand of CAMYYQ010000091.1, from coordinate 1,495 downwards.
TATCATATTCTCCCGTGCAGAATACCGTACCCACTGCAAATCGCACATCTGAGGTACTATCTGCAAAGGCGCGGAGCTGTGCAGTACACTTATCCAGTTTTTCGGCAGTAATATCCGGACATAAAACTATGAACTCGTCACCGCCTGTACGGTACACATCATAGTCACTGTAAGCGATCTGTAACAGTGCTGCCGCTCTGCTCAGTACTTTGTCACCTGCAATATGTCCCTCAGTGTCGTTTATGATCTTCAAGCCGTTGAGATCGGCAAATACCACACCCATTGTCTCAGGCAGCTTTACGGCTCCCGAAACGTATTTATCAACACGGTTGTTCATGGTGTTGCGGTTGTATACCTTTGTAAGTCCGTCAATACTGCTCTTTTCTTCAAGCTTTGATATAAGCTGATAGTTGGCTATGACTGCGGCAAGCATAAATGAAGTAAGTCCAAGTATCTCCTTTATCTCGAACATTCTTGATATATCGAAATCAGCCGCCCAGATAAAACCTACAAGCTTACGGTTGAAACGTATCTCATAAAGGATAATACTGGTGATACCATGCATCGTAAGCGACTCATACCATACAGGATCGCGCTCTTTAACGATACTGAGATCTTCAAGCAGCAGACAGTCGCTGCCGTCAAGATCTTTTTTCCACGCATTAGCCACCTCAAAAGGTGTGCTGCAGTTCATACTTTTAGCTATTCCCAGAAGATACTTCTCATTGATGCCGTTTTCATTTATGAACGCACATTCCTGAGTTTTCTCATCTACCATATACAGTGAGCAAAGTCTCGAACCGCACAGCTTTCTGAGCTCGCCCATAGTATCAGCCAGCGATTTTATGAAATCCTGGGTCTCATGGAGCTTTATGCTTATATTTATGACCGCTTCCGATACATCTGAGGAACGCATTGACATGGCAGTTGAGTCTATCTCCTTAGAGCGGTTCATTATGAACAGTACATAGGCAGTTCTTTTTCCGTCCTTGTCAGGTCCTGCGTCTGCGCCATCAGGGGGTGAGATAGGCAGATAAAAGCACTTCAGCCAGTAGCCGTGAGCATTTACATAGGAGTAAAGAGGTATATTTTCACTTCCGCATCTGTAACAGAACTGCTCGTGATTGACATCAGAATAATACGCGCGCCAGGGAATACCGGATTGCTCACAAGAACATTATGATTAGCATTATTCACCTGCATAATGCGAATTTCACCGAAACTTCCGTCAGGCAGAATATCAAAAGAATATATGCTTACCAATCCGCTAAAGCTGTCAATGCCTTTCAGGTATTCCATATCCACATCTCCTTTTCTGATAAATAATATCACTTTTTTACTCATTATATCACATTTTGGTTTTCTTTTCAAGCTGTTTATATTAAAACAATTCCGAATTATTTATTTTTTGTGCTCATACCTCGCTGATTTTCGGCAATTTTTGCTGATTTAAAAATAAAAATGTCTATTTTCTTAACATTATATCAAACCTTGA
>CAMYYQ010000090.1 GCA_947303535.1 uncultured Ruminococcus sp. | reverse complement strand
ATGCAGCGGATTATCTCAAGATAAGTCCTGCTTATCTTTCAAGACTTTTCAAGGCAGAAACGGGTATCGCTTTCAGCAATTATGTAAGCAAGACAAAGGCTGAGGAAGCAGCAAATCTGCTGACATTCTCAGAGTATACCGACTCTGAGATAAGCAATCTTCTTGGATTCAGCTCGCAGAGCTACTTCATCAAGATATTCAAGAAGTATCTGGGAGTTACTCCGAAAGAGTACAAAAAGCGATATAAATTCCCGGATTTTACAAAAGAAAATCATTAAAATGGCTTATCCCCCGCATTTGCGGGGGATAACATTTTATGCAGATATCATAAAATTGCCAAATATGACACTAAAATAATATAATTCCAGGCTTGAAAATGTTATAATCACCACAATGAATATGATTTTTCTTGTTTTTTCAATGTGGATTTGTCATTAAAACGTTATTTTTAAGAATGGAGAATGCTGAATGATAATCAATAATGTTGGCTTCGACCACTGCCATGACGCAGACTTTTTTATTGACAGACCCGACGGAAGCGGTGACTACCTGCTTCTTCTTGTTCGTACTCCTGCTGTTTTTGAGATCGACGGCAAAGAGATCACCACACCCGCAGGCTCGGTGTTTATCTACCCAAAGGGCAGACCTCAGCGTTACCGCTGTGTGCCGCTGAATGTTTTTGAGAATGACTGGGTACATTTCGATTTCGATGATGCAGGAGAGGAAGAAGAGTTCCTTAAATTGGGGATACCGCTCGAAACACCTGTGACGATGCCTCTGGAATTCCTAAGCTATTGTGTAAAATCCATAGCTTATGAGAAGTATTCCGACAATTACTGCAAAATAGAATCCTCAGAATTATTTATGCGACTGATGTTTATAAAGATACGTGAAAAAACACTAAACAGTACATCAGGCAGAAGAAGCTCACAGTTTGAACTGATATCAACTGTGCGCAATAAGATATATAGCAGACCCTATGAACAGCGCAGTGTGGACAGCACAGCACACGAAGTCCGCATGAGCCGTTCGGCTTTTCAGCACGCTTACAAAAAGCACTTTGGCATGACATTCATTGAAGACCTTGTAAAGAGCAGAGTTAGCTATGCGAAGATGCTTCTCTCTACTACCAACATGAACATAACAGACATTTCAACGAGCAGCGGATACCATAGTTATGTTCACTTTGCAAGGCAGTTCAAGGAGCAGACAGGATTTACTCCGTCTGAATACCGCAAAAAAGCACAAAATGTTACATAACGTGTGCAATATGCTATTGCACTTTCCTGCACGTTTTGTTACAATTAGTGTATAAATTGTGACCTATGTCACGGAATGAGAGGGAATGTAATGAAAAAGCACAATTTCAGAAGATGTGCAGCAGTTTTTGCTGCCTGCACAATAATGGCATCAGCTCTTCCTGTTGTTTCTGCTCCTGTTTCAGCTGCCGGAAACATCATCAAGAACTCGACATTTGAAACAGGTACATCAGGCTGGGGCACTTACAAGGAAAGCGGCGGTAAATGTACACTTACTACCGAAGACGGCAAGCTTGCACTGAAGGTCACATCTGTTGGCAAACTCAACTATGCTGTTCAGCTCAACTATGATATCATTCCGCTTTATAAGAACGGTGTATATCGTTTAAAGTACGATATATCAAGTACCGTTGATCGTTACGTAGAGGGTATGATACAGCAGAACGGCGGCAAGTATCAGGCATACACATGGAAGGGTATCCAGGTCACATCTACTCCTCAGACGATAGACTATGAGTTCACCATGAAGGAAGATACCGACATCATGGCTAAGATGTGCTTCAACTGCGGATTGCAGGAGAAGGATCCTGAACTCGGCGAGCATACTATCTACCTTGACAACGTTTCTCTTGAACTTGTTGATGACAGCAATGTTGACTATACAGCTGACAAGGCTTACGAGCCAGACATAAACATAAACCAGGTTGGCTACAGGACAAATGCTCCTAAGATCGCTGTATTCAGAAATGTAACAACAGCAGGCTCATTTGAGGTAGTAAATGCTGCTACCAATGTAAGCGTTTACACAGGACAGCTTGAAGGACCTGTAAGCAATACAGGTGCAAACGAGACAAACTACAAGGGCGATTTCTCAAAGGTAACTGCTCCGGGCACATATTACATAAAGTGCAGCGGACTTGATAATTCATACAAATTCACTATTGGTGACAATGTTTACAGCAATCTCCTTGATGATTCTGTAAAGATGCTTTACTTACAGCGCTGCGGCGTTGCTGTAGAGGGCGGAAAGTTCAGCCATCCTGCTTGTCATACATCAATGGCAACAGTTTACGGTACAAGCGATAAGATCGACGTTTCAGGCGGCTGGCACGATGCAGGTGACTACGGCAGATACGTTGTTCCTGCTGCAAAGGCTGTAGCTGATCTTCTCTATGCATACGGTGCTGCACCTTCACTTTACAGCGACAGCATCGGTATTCCCGAGAGCGGAAACGGTGTTGCTGATATACTTGACGAAGCACGTTTCGAGCTTGAGTGGATGAAGAAAATGCAGAGAAGCGACGGTGGTGTTTACCACAAGGTAAGCTGCGCTAATTTCCCGGGATTTGTAATGCCTGAGGCTGAAAAAGGCGAGCTTATCGTAACTCCTGTTTCTTCAACAGCAACTGCTGATTTCTGTGCTTCAATGGCACTTGCATATGAGTTCTACAAAGATGTTGACAGCACATTCGCTGCTGACTGTCTCGCCCGTGCAAAGAAGTCATGGGACTATCTCCAGCAGAATCCTGATTTCAACTTCAAGAATCCTATTGATATAGTTACAGGCGACTACGGCGACAAGACCGATAAGGACGAGCGTTACTGGGCAGCTATCCAGATGTACCGCGCAACAGGTGACAGCAAGTATATCAGCGATATAAGCGGTGCCCGCAGCGGACTTGACTGGTCAACAGTAGGCGACTACGGCAATATCGCTATCCTTACAATGAAGGATCCCGATATTAATTCAGCTGTATACAGAAATGCCAAGGAAGAGATACTTTCACAGGCTGACAGCTTCTTAAAAATTGCTAAGAATTCGGGCTACGGTGTAGCACTTTCAAAGTTCAACTGGGGCAGCAATATGACAGTTGCAAATGCAGGTGTCGTTCTCGGACTTGCATATCAGCTCACAGGCGATACATCATACATCAATGCAGCTGACGGACAGCTTGACTATCTCCTCGGCACAAATCCTCTTGGAACCTGCTTTATGACAGGCTACGGTGAAGTTTCGCCACAGAATCCTCACCACAGACCTTCTGTAGCAGCAGGCGAAGCAATGAAGGGTATGCTTGTCGGCGGTGTAAACTCGTCACTTGAAGACAGTGCTGCAAAGGCATACTGTGCAGATGCACCTGCTTACAAGTGCTATATCGACAACAGCGAGAGCTATTCAACAAACGAGATAACCATTTACTGGAATTCTCCTCTTACATATCTGCTCACACTTACAGACGGTGCAGCAGCTTCACATCAGCCTGTAGTAGTAACACCTCCTGCAACTTCCGGCGTAACAAAATGGGGCGATGCTAACTGCGACGGCGATGTTGATATGTCGGACGTTGTACTTGTAATGCAGTCACTTGCTAATCCGAACAAGTACGGCGTTAACGGTTCAAGCAACGACCATATAACAGCACAGGGCGTAGCAAATGCCGACGTTTACGAAAACGGCACGAATCTTACAGGAAATGATGCTGTATCTATACAGAAGTATCTTCTCGGACTTGTAAATCTCCCTGAGTCATATGCCGCTCAGCCTGTAGTTACAACTACAACTCAGCCTGCAACAACTACAACAACGACTACTGCCACAACAACTACTACAAGCAAAACTACCACAACTACAACAAGCACAACAACTACCACCACTACAACAACTGTTCCGAGTGTAAATCTCCCGTTCCCTGACAAGGGCACACCTATGAACACTCGCGCAACAATGGTATCTGATTTCCGTACAGGAAAGGGCGGCGACTTCTTTGCATCTAACGGCTGGACAAACGATAAGCCTTTTGATTGCTGGTGGTATGAGCGCAATGCAGTTATTAAGAATGGTCTCCTTGAGCTCAGCATAGACCAGAAGTGGACAGATGACAAAAATCCAAACTGGAATCCACGCTATTCGGGCGGTGAGTTCCGTACAAATAACTTCTATCACTACGGCTACTATGAGACATCCATGCAGGCTATAAAGAATGACGGTGTTGTATCTTCATTCTTCACCTATACAGGCGAGTCTGACAAGAATCCATGGGACGAGATAGATATCGAGATCCTCGGTAAGGACACAACTAAGGTTCAGCTCAACTACTACACAAACGGTCAGGGCAACCACGAGAAGATGATCGACCTCGGATTTGATGCATCACAGGAATTCCACACATATGGATTTGACTGGCAGCCTGACCACATCACATGGTATATCGACGGAAAGCCTGTACATACAGCTACACAGAATATACCTCGCACAGCAGGCAAGATCATGATGAATGCATGGCCGGGTCTTACAGTTGATGACTGGCTCAAGCCGTTCAACGGCAGAACACCTCTTGTTGCACGTTATCAGTGGGTAACATACAATAAGCAATAATTGGCGAGTCAATTTGCAGCTTTCTATAAGTCAAGGGCGGTACATAAAGTACCGCCCTTTGCTGTATGTGATATTAAATGGGGAGAACTTCCTTTCAATGATTGCTTGTTGGTATTTATTATCAACGTGATAGCTGCACTTTATGGGGAGAAGCTGTGTGCAGAAAAAATAAAAATGAAAAGATCCCGAAAGCGGAACCAACGCCATCGGGATCTGTTTTTAATTGTGGTCAGATATCTTATACAGCGTCTTGAATTCCGTAGGAGTGCAGTTCTTAGCCTTTTTGAAAGCACGGTTGAAAGTAGTAAGACTTGCAAATCCTGCTCTCATAGCAACTTCTGTTACCGAAAGATTTGGATCAATGAGCAGACGCTCGGCAGCTTTTATACGCTTGCTGTTGATATACTGGATATACGAAACGTGGTTATATTTCTTGAAGATACGGGAAAAATGATATTTGCTGTAACCTGCGATTGATGCGATCTTTTCGAGAGGTATCTCATACATATAGTTCTGGTTGATGTACTTCATGACCATACCGAATTTTCTCGTATCATCGCGTCCTGCTGCGTCATTTGCAAAGATGTCGGCAGCCTGCGTCAACTGGTATTCTCTGACAGCAGTAAGCATTTTTATTAAGTATATGTATATCTTAACGTCTGCAAGTGAAGATTTTGAGTAGTATTCCGAGTATATGTCAAGTATACTTTTTCGTGAAAGGATATATAGTTCTTTGCTTACATCAGGAGTGATATGGAACGCTGATGAAAAAACGGGTACAATAGCTTCAAGAGCCGGTACATCGCTGAGTATGCTGTTATTGCACTGGAATATTATCCTTCGTCCTTCCTGTGCAGGCATAGAGTGAAGCTCGCCCGGCGGGATTATTATTATTTCCTTTTCATTTAAATGGTAATCTACGCCGCCTGATGTTACGGTGAACCCGTTATGCAAGGGGATGATGATTTCTACGGCGTTATGCCAGTGAGTAGGATATTCCTCGATTTCATCATTGTCATAAAGCATTACGAAACGTTGATTTTCGTATTCAACGGTCTCATAATCGCCCGATAGATTCTTAATCATGATTAGCCTCCTTGACCAAAAATTGTTGTGAATTTTATGTCAATCTTCATAATTTCCCGTGGTTTCTATAGCAATTATACACCATTACGATAATATTTGTAAAGGGGATTTAAAGAATTTGTGCAATCTTAGCAATTCCTGCACTTATTTTTTTAGTTACAATGCG
>CAMYYQ010000089.1 GCA_947303535.1 uncultured Ruminococcus sp. | reverse complement strand
GACTTTGAATAAAGTTGAATATGCCAACAGCGTCAAAATCCACGTTGAAGCACTGACCGAATGTCTTGCTGATAGAAGTGAAGTCAGTCATTTGGAAAGAGGGGATAAGTGTGTAAACGCCCATTTCCGCATCAGGTACGTAAAGACCTGTTACCTCGCAGATGATACCGAGTATCCATGTTGCGAATATGCCGATGAGGATAGAGCCTTTAACTCTTTTGATATAGAGAATCGCCATTGTGAGCAGTCCGATAACAGCAAGAAGTGCGCAAATTCCTGTAGTATTGAAGTTTTCACGGAAGTCCACCAGCTGTACAAGAGTTGCGGAGTCTACTGCAAGACCTGCATTCTGTAGTCCGATAAAGGCGATAAACAGACCGATACCAACGGATACCGCCCGTTTCAGCGACAGAGGTATCGCATCAAAGATAGCTTCTCTTACCTTTGTCAGCGAGAGTATGATGAAAATGATACCCTCGATAAATACTGCAAGGAGAGCAACCTGCCATGAATAGCCAAGATTTCCGCAGACTGTGTAAGCCATGTAGGCGTTGAGTCCCATACCTGCGGAAAGAGCAAATGGCAGATTAGCCATGAAAGCCATGCAGACAGTACCGATAAATGAAGCAAGACAAGTCGCAAGGAGTACGGCAGTTGCGTCCATACCTGTTGCGGAAAGGACATTCGGGTTAATGGCAAGTATATAAGCCATAGTCATAAAAGTGGTGATACCTGCTGCGATTTCGGTCTTTACATTAGTTCTGCGCTCTTTGAGCTTGAAAAGTTTTTCCACCATTTCTGCCGCCTCATTCACCGAATTCTGCAATATACGGTAAGTTTCTGTAGAATTCACCGTAATCCAGTCCATAGCCTATTACGAAATAATCGGGGATAGTGAAAAGGGAATAGTCAGCTTTAAGCTCAACAACACGACGGTCGGGCTTGTCCAGGAGAGTCATTATCTTCAGTGACAGAGGATTTCTTACGCCCAGTATCTTTTTGATCTCGTTGAGAGTTCTTCCCGTGTCGATGATATCTTCAACGATGATGACATGGTAATTGCTGATATCATGCTTGAGGTCCATAGTTATCTCAACATGACCCGAGGACTCAGTGCCCTCAAAGTAGCTTTTTGCCGCCATGAAAGCGATCTCGCAGGGAACAGTGACTTCGCGGCAAAGGTCAGCCATGAACACGAATGCACCTTTCAGTATGCTCACAAGGAGTATGGGTGAACCGTCGTAGACAGAATTGATATACTCGCCTGCCTTTTTCATTTCCCTGCGTATTTCATCTTCTGAGATGAGGACGCGCTTGATCTTGCTTTTCCATTCTTCTGTGCTGTCAAATTTCATAATAAACCTCCTGAGTTGTAATGATATAAATAATAGCCTGATCTGATCAATGTCTGCTCAGCAACCACTGTAAGGCAGATATAGTTGATACACTAATTATACCATTTTGTAGTTCGTTGTCAATAAGGGAAAAGATAAATTTGCCTAAAAATAGGGGATAAAAGATTATTTAAGGATATTTTATCCAAAGAGAGTTATCTCTCATTGTATATATCCACAAAAATAGATGTAAAATCTATGATTATATTTACATTTTGTAGTGCGTATGCTATAATTATGATATATAGGTGTATATTCTGCAGCGGCTTGTCCCTGTAAGTCTGCGCGATGCACCAAAGTGATTGATTTAAGGCTAAGGATCGCGCTTTAGGCAGCGTATGATCCGAAAATTCCAAAGGAGTGATAATAATGGTCGGCAGGACACGAAAGCTAAATCTACAGATCATTTCGTTTGTTTCAGCCATGATCGTATTACTGGCATCATTTGCCATAGTACAGCCGTTTAAGTCCAATGCGGCAGGTACGGACCTGTATGTTGGATACACGGGCAGAAACAACAACTTTTCCACAGTACAGGCGGCTGTTGACAAGGCAGCGAGCCTCAATCCCTCATCAGAGGCTAACCGCGTAACCATACACATTGCCCCCGGTACATACCGTCAGCAGGTCATTGTACAGACACCGTACATTACATTCGTAAATGACGAGCCAAGCAAGGGCGATGCTGTACTCACATGGTACTACGGTATCGGCTACAAGTATTACAGCGCTAACTCAAAGGGCTATTATGACGCAAATCTTGCTAACTCAAAGAGCGGCAAGAACGTTTCAAACTACCGCTGGGGAGCTACGGTACAGCTCTGGCCAAAGGCTACAAACTTCAAGGCTAAGAACATCGTATTCGAGAACTCCTTCAACCGCTACCTCACACAGGAGGAGATAGCAGACGGCGTTGAGTGTACAAACGAGACACTGAAAGTACAGCGTTACAACGGCGTTGACGTACAGTCAAAGGCTTATACAGAGCGTGCAGCAGCTCTCTCAGTAGATACAGGGTATGCTGAGTTCCTGAACTGCAAGTTTCTGTCAAGCCAGGATACACTTTACACAGGCGGCTCACCTCAGTACTACAAAAACTGCCTTATCGAAGGACAGACAGACTATATATTCGGCGGCAGCAACGCAGTATTCGACAGCTGCGAGCTTCGCTGGAAGGGCTACAGCAGCGGTTCTGTAGGCGGATATATCACAGCAGCAAGAGAACAGGGAAGCCCGTACACAGGATATCTCTTCAAGGACTGTAAGGTAACTGCAAATTCTCAGCTTACAGTAAGTGCAGGCTATCTCGGCAGACCCTGGGGACAGACTGCAAAGGTGCTCTTTGTGAATACAACTCTCCAGAACGGCAATATGATAACAGCAGCAGGCTGGACTTCAATGAGCGGCGTACAGCCCGAGAGCGTTGATGGCTTCAAGGAGAACGGCACAAAGCTCACCAACGGTCAGAGAGTTGACCTTTCACAGCGCAAGGGACACATCGTTTCCGACAATGACGCTGCAAACATTAATATCCAGAGCTATATGAACAACTGGACTCCTTCATTCCTCAACGGCGAGGGAAGCAGCTCAAGCGGCAATAACGACCTACGGCGGCTGGTATGAAGAAGCTTTCGTAGAGTGGGACAGCTCAAAGCTTGGCAATAATGTCAAGGTAAGCTACGCACTCGAGGGCACATCAAGCTATACGGCTGTAGACTCGCAGCTCATCAGAAATTCAAGAGTTGATATCCCCGGACTCAAGGGAAATACTTCCTATACCATAAACATTCAGGGCTCAAACGGCTCTGCAAGCTGCACAGTCAAGACAATGGCATTTGACCGAAGCGGTTACGCCCACTGGAACGCATCAGAACCAATTGGTGCGTACAACAATGATGGTACTCTGAAATCAGGAGTTACTGTTATCTACGTTACAAACTCCACTAAGGACACTGTAACATGGAACGGCAAGACAGGTCTCTACAATATCTTCAATGCAGGACCAAGCAATGTCTGCTTCAGACTTATCGGTACAATCGACGTTCCGTCAGGCGCAAAGGCAAACAACGGTCAGCAGAACGACGGCTCCAATATGCTCTACATGAACGGCGGCAAGAATGTTACCGTTGAGGGTATCGGCTATGATTGCAACCTCAATCAGTGGGGCTTCGATATGAAGCACAGTACAAACTGCGAGGTAAGAAACCTCTGGCTCGGAAAATATCCTGATGACGGTATCTCAATGTCGGGCGGCAGCACTTCAAAGTCATCACGTATATGGGTACACAATAATACCATCGAAAAGGGCTACAATGCATACGCAGGCAACGGCATAGTTGACGACGATAAGGCAGACGGCGACGGTTCACTTGATATCAAGTGGGCAGAGTACGTAACAGTTTCCTATAATGTGTTCAAGGACGCTCACAAGACCTCACTTGTAGGCGGCGGCACTTCACATGAGCAGGACTGGATAACCTATCACCATAACTGGTTCAACAATACCGAGTCACGTAATCCCCGTGCAAGAGTTGCACACGTACACAGCTACAACAACTACTTCTATAGCAACAAGCAGTACGGAATAGCTGCTTCACACAACTCAAAGATATTCTCAGAGAACAACTACTTTGATAATACAAATCTTCCTCTTGATGCAGTTAATATGGGCAGCGACCCGTATTCGGGAACTATAAAGTCCTATGGCGACAAGTTCGTAAACTGCAATATGGGCACAGGACTTGCTTATCAGATAGTAAATTCAAGAACTGCACAGGCTTATATCAACAACCTCAAGAGCGGCGGCGACGGCTACGATAACTTCGATACAAACTCATCGAAGATATACAGCAGCTACAATGTACAATCCGCAGACGCTGCAAAGGCAGAGGTAACAGCATATGCAGGAAGAATGCAGAACAAGGCATACAACGCAGGTACAGTTTCCGAGGGCGGCGACAATCCTCCTGTAATAGAAGATTACATGAAGAGCGAACTCATTTCTAAGCTTGAGGTCAAGGACGCAAGCTACGGCGCACAATGGTCTATCGCTGAGAGCTTCAACACAGGCGACAAGGCATTCGGCGACCGTGAGCACGTTATCGCTTCTGTACCTTCAAGCATCGGCGGCGGAGAGCTTATCCGAACAGCCTGCAACTCAAAGAATACGGATTCCGACCTTGCAGTAATTACTGCTGCAAAGGACATCACAGTATATGTAGCTATGGACGAGAGAGTAACATCTATCCCGTCATGGCTGTATAACTTCACAAAGACAGGCGAGATCGTAGAGATCAACGACAGCGAAGCGGTAAGACCTTTCGACGTATATGCAAAGGAGATAAAGGCAGGCGAGACCGTAACTCTCGGCACAAACGGTATGAGCGGAGCTTGTATGAACTACATTGCTTTCGTTAAGGAAACACCTGTAGTTACTACAACTACTACAACAACGACTACTACAACCACAACTACCACTACCACTACCACAACTACTACAACGACCACACAGCCTCCGCAGGGACTTGCAGGCGATGCCAATATGGACGGTACAGTTGATCTGTCAGATGCAGTTCTTATCATGCAGTCACTGGCAAATCCGAATAAGTACGGCATAAACGGTACTGACGAGCATCACCTCACCGATCAGGGAGCTGCAAACGCAGATGTTGAGGGCAGAAACGGAATAACCTCCAACGATGCACTTGCAATACAGCGTTATCTGCTCCGCCTTGTAGATACTCTTCCCATTGACTAATGATATAAATAAGTTCAGCCCCGAAGTGATCTGAATATCGCTTCGGGGCATTGTTTTTGGGTTATTCTTTTCTTCTGTAATTCAGTGTTATCAATACTGCATTGAGCATACAAGCGACAGCAAAGATAAGCCATACAGGCTTGGGCAGGTCGATATCAGCAAGTGAACATATCACTATTGCGATTCCGATAAGTATTCCGATTATTCCTGATATTATTCCTATAGTTTTCTTATTCATATTAGTTCTCCGTTTAGCAGCGACGGTGAATGCCCGTCTTGATTAAGTGAAAAGGGCTGCACGCTTGTGCAGCCCGTAAGTTACTGATTATTCAGCGTCCTCAGCAGGAGCTTCCTCAGCCTCGTCCTCATCGTTCTCAAGAAGAGCACGCATTGAGATGCTGATTCTCTTTGACTCCTCGTCGATATCAATGATCTTAACATCAACCTCGTCGCCTACTGAAAGAACGTCCTTGACATTCTCTACCTTCTGGTCAGCGATCTGTGAGATGTGGATAAGACCGTCAACGCCATCGATGATCTGAGCGAATGCGCCGAAGCTTGTGATAGAAACGATAGTAGCCTTAACTACATCGCCGATCTGATACTGTGACTTGAAGATCTCCCAAGGATTGTCCTCAGCCTTCTTGAAGCCGAGAGAAATTCTGTTAGCTTCCTGATCGAGATCCTTGATGTAAACCTCAAGAGTATCGCCAACATTAACAACTTCGCTTGGGTGC